>NZ_JBHRSD010000028.1:0-94796 GCF_042643375.1 Pseudoalteromonas fenneropenaei | reverse complement strand
TAGAAAAAACGACCTAACTATCGAAAAAATAAACCCCGCTTAAAAAAGCAGGGTTTATCATCAATCTGAAGGCCAACAACAGTTGGCCTTTTAACGTTAAGCTAGATGCTTAGAACGTATAACGTACACCTACACGCATTTCCCAAAGAGAAGCGTCTTTTTGAGCTGTAGGCATTGTAGCTTTTGCATTAAAGTTCGAGTAAACGTACTTACCATCAACAATGTTCATATCAACAATGTTATTACCAACGAAGTTACCTTTTTCCATGGTACCCCAGTCGTCGTTCAACAGATTAGTTAGATTGTTGATAGTAAAGAACACTTGACCTTTATGACCTTCAGCAAAACCAGGAACCTCTTGTGTTACTTTAAGGTCTAGCCTTACATACCAGTCAGCGTTCTGTGCGTTACGACCAACAATAGTGCCACGCTTTAAGTTTTCGTCAGAAATAAATGCATTGAACTCAGCAAGTTCTTCAGCTGTCATGTCGTAAGCGACGTTTGCATCGTTCTCTAGTGGTACATACATTAGGTAACGACCGTTACGCGTGCCATTTACATCACCGAACTGAGTATCAACTTTACCATTATACAGATAGCTGTATGGTTGACCTTCGCTTGCTTGACCGAACAGGTTGAAGCGAGTCGCATAGCCATCAACAAACTCAGTCTTGTAACCTAACTGCATTGTGATGCGGTGCGGTACTTCGTAATCTGACGTTGCTAAACCTGGGTTAAGTGGATTAGAAACAGCCAAGTTGCTGTAGTTTGAGTTTGCAGTAGAGCTAGTCATTGGGTTTACGTCTTTAGAATCTGTATACGCGTAGCTCAATGTAAAATCAAAACCGTTGTCAAAGCGTTTAGCGATAGACGCGGAAATAACAGAAGCACGACCATCTTCACCTTTAACATTTGTTAAAATGTACTCTTCTTTACGGCCATTGCTGCTCTCTATCAATGGACGACCGTCTATAGCATTCGTGCCAGACTCGACCAATGCAGCATCAATTGTTGTTGCTGAGTCTTGCTTGTCAGTGTAAAGAAAATCTAAGCTAAAAACATAGTCATTTTCAGTTGTGTATGTCGCACCTAATGCATACTTCCATTCTGAAGGTAACTTGAAGTTAGGGTCGATAGCATTAACATTACCATCACCAGCACCTACCGGTGTTGCTGCGATTGCATCATAAAGTTCTTTAGGTACATCGTAACCAGGTGTGCCGCCATCGAAGTTAGTCATTGGGATGTCAAATAGGCTAACGTTTTTAGGCGAAAGACCTACTTGAGTAATACCGTTGTTTGAGTAAGAGTTAGATACCCACACGTTAGGGTTACCGCCAGAATATAGACCCACACCAGCACGTAATTCTAATGCTTCATCTACATACCATTGGAAACCAACACGAGGTTGAATTAGGTCGATACCATCCATGTTCTTAGTGTTAGCATAACCGTAACGCTCTTCAAACTTAGGATTGTAGGTTGGTCTGTCATCGCTTGTGTATTTGTCGTAGCGGAGGCCTACTGTTAGTGTTGCATCGATATTATCAAAACTGTATTCGTCTTGAGCATAAAGAGTATGCTGTTGGTATGAGAATGATGCTGCAACGTCGTTTTGGTTGTTTGTACCAGCTGCGTTGTTGTAATAAACTCGAGAAGCTTTACCTGCTTCAAAATCATCGATTGAAGCGAATTGGAATTCACCTTGAGTGTGTTGCATGAATAGGTTGAATACGTTTAGATCCGTATACTCATAGCCACCAGTGATAGTGTGTTTATCTAGGTAGTAAGTCGCTGCTAATTTCACAGCTAATGTATCGTAATCTAGATCGTTTGCTTGACGAGAATCATCAGGACCGAAATATACAGTACCTTTATCTGTTTTAATTGAAACTTCACCGAAGCCGCTTGCAGCATCAGTTGAAATTTGGCGACCGTCAACTTCTTGCTTGCTCACGCGAATTTCAGTTGAAAAATCAGACGTCCAATCTGAGTACAATGAAGCAACAAGTGACTTAAGTTCAGTTCCTTGCTCGTAGAAGTGGCTTGATAGTGAAACTGTTGTTGAGCCTGTATCAGATTGCGATAAACGGAAACCATCGTTGTAGTTATAAACTAAATTTGCACGGTGATCGTCGTTAATGTTCCAGTCAATTTTGATTAAGAGCTTTTCGTCTTCAACCGGTGCGCTACCAGGCATGCCACCTACATCGTAGTTATACTTGTCTTTAGCGATTTGTGTAATACGGTCGATTGATGCTTGTGAAATGTTGCCAACTGACAAACCATCGTAGCTAAACTGCTCTACACCTTCCAACTTCTCGTAGGAAGCGAACATAAATAGATTGTCTTTGATTAGCGGGAAACCAACATTGAAACCATAACGTTTTTCGTTGTAGTTACCAGAGTCATACTCTTTGCCGTCGATTTTGTCGCCTTTCATTGAATCGCTAGTGTAGTCGTAGAACGCGCCACCATGGATTTCGTTAGTACCAGACTTAGTTACCGCATTGATATTACACGCAGTAAAGCCACCGTACTGAACATCGAACGGCGCAAGTTCAACTGCAACTTGTTCAATAGCGTCAAATGAGAATGGCGCGCGGATGGTTGGATAGCCATTAGAACTTAAACCGAAATCGTCGTTCATACGAACGCCATCAAGCGTTAAACTGTTAAAACGTGGGTTACCACCACCACACTGAATCGCACCACGGCTGTCGTCTACGTATACGCGAGGGTCAACGCGAACGATGTCTCGAAGGTCACGGTTGATAGCTGGTGCATTTTCAAGCGTTTCTAGTGTGAATGTTGCAGTTGGGCCAGTGCCACCAGACATAGTGCTGATTGGGCGACCGGTTACAACGATTTGTTCAACGTCAGATTTTGCTTTTAATTGCACGTTTACTGGGTAATCGCCCCCGATTGAAAGATATACGTTCTCTAACAGTTGATCTTCAAACTTATCAGAATCAACGATAATTTGGTATGGACCACCAACGCGCAGACCTTTTGCACTGAAGTAACCTGCATCGTTTACTTCCGCTACTTTAGTAGAGCCTGATGGAATGTGCATGATGGTGATAGTCGTACCAGTTGCAGGGGTGCCACTTGGACCCATGATCTGACCTTTAACCGCAGATGAGGTCTCGTTTGCGAACGCACCAAAGCTGCTACCCACACACGCCGCAACTGCTAAAGATAACGCCGTCTTTCTCATTTGAAATGTCATTTTTTATTGATTCCCGTGTTAGAGAGTTGAAATCCGTATTAAGTTAGTGAGCTCTTTTTGGCTCATTCAAACGTCAAATATTATATTTCCATTTTGTTTATAGGTCAGCTACAACTTTACCTATATTCAGTTAAAACCCTAGAATATTAGTACAATTTTACAAGATCTGTATTGCGTTTTTATGTCAGCCATCATTTTCGACGAATTTTCTGTACAAAAAAGGCCGCTAAAAGCGGCCTTTGAGGGACAGGATTAAAACTTGTAATTTACACCGACTTTAATTTTCCAAGACGATGAATCTGTAACGATTTCGCTGTAGTTACGTACATCTGAGCCGTTAAATTTACGAGAGATTACGTAACGACCTTGGTCATCAATACTGCTTAGGTCGTAAAGCACTTGATCCGAGTAACTAAGCTTACGCTCAACACCCCAATCGCTGTTGAGTAGGTTCGCGAAGTTATCAATACTTAAGTAAACTTGGCCTTTGTGGCCTGTTTTAAAGCCTGGAATATCTTGCGTAATGCTCAGATCCATAGTGGTTACCCAAGGTTGAGTACCTGTGCCACGGTCTAGAATTTGGCCACGTTCTGAAATGCCTGCTTGGTCAAGAAGCACTTTTAATTCATCCCACTTTAGATCAGAGTCTGCCCAGTTTACTGCAGGATCATCAGCACCAGTTGGAATGTAAGCTAAGTACGCATTATGTGTATTTAACTCACTACCAAAATCACCCAAGTCTTGTTTTCTATATAGGCCCATTGTGTAGCTCATTGGACGACCTGAACGGCGCTCAAAGAACAAGTTAAAGCGAGTAGTGTAACCTTCAAAGAAATCGTGCTTGTAGCTTAAGTTTGCTTTTAAGCTGTGCTCAGTTTCATAGAAACCACGGCCAACTAAATCAACGTTACGGCTCTTAGTTGAGCTGTGTTTGTAGTTTGAGTAAGATTGTGATGAAGAGCCCGCTTGGACTTCTTCAACATCTTGATGCGTGTAACTTACAGAAGCATAAAAGCCATTATCAAACTCTTTGGCTAAAGAGGTAGTGAAAATAATCGAACGGCCGTCTTCTTGCGCGTTAGTCATCATAATTTCGTAAGTATCTTCACGGTCACCATCGTAACGGCTCTTGTAAACGATACGCTCACCATCTGCTAATACTTTGTCAAATACTAGCGCGGTATTGTGCCAAACGGCTTCGTTTTCTTTCTTGTGGTAGCTTAGCTCTGCTGACCATTTGAAGCCGTCACCCAACAATTCTGAATCAAACTCGTATTCAAAACCAACTTGGGCACGAATAGTTGACGGTAGTTCAAAGTTAGGGTCGATGTAAGCAACGTTACCCGCACCTTTTACTAATGATGCATTGATTTCAGCTGGAATTTCACGGAAATCAGCCACATTGTTGGCGTAGTATGCGTTAATTGCACTACGTGGTGCGTTTACTAACGTAATACCGTCTTTTTGGAATGGGTCGTTATACCAAACGTTCGGAATACCACCTTGGAAGCGACCAATACCACCGTTAATAGTGAGGCTTTCAGAGGCATAATACTTAAAGCCAATACGCGGTAGGATAATATCTTTGCCGTCTAAGTTTTCTTGGTTTGAGAAACCATAAGTTTCAAGGAAACGCTCGTTTAAAGCCGGTTTATCGTCAGACGATAAACGTTCATAACGCACACCTGCAGTTACTTCTAAATCGTCAGTAAGGTAGAATGAATCTTCAACATACAGCGCGAGCGTTGCACGACGTGAGTCGTATGCACTGTCATTTACGTTGCCAGTGTAGGCATTGCTGTATGAAAGTTCGTAGTTACCACGATTGACAGCCAATTTACCAGCGGCAAAATCATCAAAACTGTCAAAAATGAACGAACCTTTCGAGTTTGGAGCAAACAGGTTGTATAAGCGCAAGTTTTCGAATTGCATACCAAAACCAATTTCATGCTCACCTAGTAAATACGTTGCATCGAAATCAAACACAAAGTTTTGGTTTTCAGCGTAGTTTGCATGGCGGTTTAGGTCAGTGCCAAATACGAACTCAGGGCTCTTATAACCTGCGGTGCGTACGGTTACTTGACCAAAGTCAGTAGAGGTGATGCTGCTGTTAGTGACATCTTTATAAGATACGCCAACTTCAGTTGAAAACACGTCGCTCCAATCTGAGTAGACTTTAAGCGCAAAGTTATTGAATTTAGTTTGATATGTGTAGCCATTTGATTTTAGTTTTACAGTACTACCACCGAAGGCTGCGCTACGATCAACTTGGTCGTCCTGCCATTGATAAGTAAAATCAGCACGGTGTTCATCGCTAATATTCCAGCTTAATTTAGCTAAGATTTTTTCGTTGCTATCTTCTGGAGCGCCACCTAAACCATCTTGAACACCGTATTTTGTGTCTAATAGCGAGATAAATTGGTCGTAAGTGTCTTTGCTTACTTTAAATTCGTTAGTCGCATTAGAGCCATTAAAACCATACTCTACGTCTAGTTTGCTTGACCAATTACTATAATCAACAAAATAGAATAGGGTGTCAGCGATTAATGGACCACCTACGTTGAAGCCAAAGCGCTTTTCCGACTGGATTGGCTCTGATTTGATAACTTCATAAGTGCGGTGGCCGTTTTCATCTAATACTGGCTTGCCGTTTTCATAAATTTCATTAATGCGAACACTATCACCAGACATGCTTGGTGTTGAGGTTTCAGCAAAACCAGAGAACTTAAACTCGTTAGTACCAGACTTGGTTACGGCGTTAATCGAACCGCCACCAAAGTTACCTTTTTTAGCCGAGAAAGGTGACACATCTAGAGAGATTTGTTCGATTGAATCAAGTGATACTGGTGGTTGTTGAGTAGGGTAGCCACCGAAGTTCAAACCGAAGTCATCGTTTTGGCTGATACCATCAACGGTTAAACTGTTTGAACGGGGGTTGTTACCGGCAATCGTCATTTCACCCTTGCCGTTAATTGAGGCTAGAGGGTTGAGACGGGCGATATCTTTAATATCACGGTTAAAGCTAGGCGTGTTTTCAATTGCATCAGCACCGAATACGCTGTTTGAACCACCTGCTTGTTGCACGATACGGTAACCAGCAACTTCAATTTTTTCCATTTTTAATGGCTCAAGCTGTGAGTTAACACGTTTAGTGTCGCCAAGCTCGAGGTAAATGTCGTTTAGCTCAGTATCGCTGAATTTATCAGAATCAATGATCACTTTGTAAGGACCACCAACACGTAGGCCTTTAGCACTGAAAAAACCATCTTCAGTGGTTGTTAGTTGACTAACTGTGCCAGAAGGTTGGTGAATAATAGTGATAGCAACATTAGCAGCTGCTTCGCCAGTTGGTGTGGTGATTTTACCGCGAATAGCTGAAGACGTATCCGCAGCAAATGCGCTTGTCGTTACCCCAAGGGCAAGCACCATAGCACCCGCCACTTTCGATAAGCGTAAGTTTTTCATTGTGTTGTTTCCCGTGTGTGATGTTTTATCTATAAATTAATTAGCTTTTTCGCTAAACAAAGGCTTAGACAGCTTTTGCTCAGCATGCTGTTTTGACGCATCAAAAATCAGGTTCAATAACCCAGCAAGACGAACACCGCCTTGTTGCAAACGTGTTTTTACAATCGGCATGTGGTCAAACACATACTGATACTTCATTTCTGTTTGTTCCGCGTTGTAGAGCTTCTCAGCGATATTGTTTGATTCAATCAACCAGTCAGCAGGAGAGCTGGCTAAGTACTCGGCGATCAGTTCAGGATTTTTGGTTTGAATGAAGCTGGTGAATTCAGTGAATGACAGGTTTTCGTTTTCAACTAAATGGGTATCCCACACGCTGTGCAGGTTGGTGTTTTCACCAAAGAACTCAACTTTAATTTTATTGCCGCCGTGATCATCTGCACGTCCAGCGTGGAATGGTTGATGGCTATCGCCAACGAGGTGAACTAAAAAGCGCAGAGCGAAGCGTTTTTCGTCAATACTGGTTTTATCCGATTTCAACACGTTAATGGTGTAGTAGAAACCGTCCAAAATGTTTTGCACTTGTTCTTTACTGCTGATATCGGCATGAATGTGTTCATGCATATTTTTCGGATCAGTGACGTTAATATAGTGCCAACGCACAGATTTACGTTGCCAGAATTCCCCCGGTGCTGAGCGCATTTCATCTGCCCAAGTGGAAACTTCTGCCAGTGAATCCCCCTCTAACAGCGGAACTAACGCGTTTTTGGTGGTGTCAGTTAAATGGGCTTCAGCGAGTTGACCAACAATACGATGGCCATTTTGGCCCCAAGCCAAAACATTGTTGCTAAAAGCTGCGATAAGCAAAGTAGTTGCGATGGTCAAACGACGCATAGTTCAAATCTCCGAGCGATTAAATAATCGGCAATATCCCGAATGCTGCGGTCAATTGTCCGGAATTTTTGGGTTGCTAAAAAGGCTTTGTTCATATTCATAATTTCTTGTTAATATAAGTTTTATATCAATAAGATAGCTGGTACAAGTAAGATTACCTATTGTAATAAGTAAGGAAAGTTGTTCAAATAGACACAATCGACGTACGCAATGAATTTTTTAAATGATGAGAACGACTTCCTTTCCTAAGTCGATTGTTGCACTTAGTGCGGTGTTGGTGCTGGTTTTATGTTGGATGACGGGCAGTCTGTTTATTCAATATCGTGGTGAAACGCTTAACCAAGTAGATAGCAATGTATTTACCTGCCGTACTACTTTGCAAAACAACCAACAGCGTCTAGTTGGCTATGTTCCTGTAGCACCTATGGCAAAACGATTAGCGGCAAAGTTTTGTGAGAATCCGGTTGTAGCTAAACAATTTGGTGTTGTTTCTGTCTATTACGGTTCTAGTATTTCAGAGCAAATCGAATTTATGGCGAAGGGCGTTGCGGACGTATTGTTGGCAAAAGACAATGTTGTCAGTGCGTTCAAAGTGCAGCAAACCCATAACTACCAACCTTTAGTTAGCTTTAAGGAATACAGCGCTTATTTGATCTCGCTACGCGAAAAACCCCTACTTAGTAAAGCCTACTTACTCGATAAAAGAATCGGTTTACTGGATTATCCCACTAGCCGCTCAGGCCACATTTTGCCTATGCAGCAATTTAAAGCACTAGATTTGACCGTTGAAAGTATGAAAATTGTGTATGCCAACACCCACAGTGAATTACGCCAGAAACTCATGGCAGGGGAGGTAGACATCATCTCATCTTACTGGCAAGAGCAAGATAAGCTGCATTTCTCAGAACACTATATCACCCCAATTGCGCAAAACATTGCGGGTACGAAATGGTACTTGCGTATGAATGAAAACAATACTGAACTGGCGTGTGCATTACAGCAATTGTTAGTTGAAGAAGCAGACGCTAATTCAGGTTACTTCAATGAACCCAAAACCTATTGGCAATGCCAGCAAAGTCCATTCTTTCAACTCGCTTTGGAGTACCAATAATGACTACAAAAGATAAGTTGTTGGCTGGGGTGTTTGTGCTGTTATGTTGCTGCGTATTTTTGTTAGCACAGTATTCAACTGCGCAACAAGCGAATCGTGAAGCCGTTGCCCGTGTCGAAGTACGGGTAGCACTTGATTTAGAGCGTACCGGTGTCGCACAGCCATTTTTTAAAAATGCCGGTGATCAATATCGTCTTGCACAGTATATCCAACACTTGAATCAACGCTTGGTGGAGCAACATGCTCTTATTGAGGTAGTCGCGATAGGTACTGCGTTACAAGCTAAGCCAGAACAATATGATTATCATGCAACGCTACGCAGTGCTTACGATAATGTTGATATTTATTTTATTTCTCGTTCGCCATTTGTTTGGCATGGTTTGGTGCTACCCGTGTTATTGGCATTTGGTGTGTGTTTGCTTGGCTATCGGCAGCAGCTCAAACAAGTCGCTGTGGTCGAACAAGTAGGACAGCTTGCAACTGCATTGCAAACTAAACTGGTCATTGATCTTTATGCCAAAACTCTTCATCTTAGTGGCCAACCAGAGCGTGTTGCGCTTGCCAATAAGCCACTATGTTTTTATTTGGCGATGTTGGAATACTGTGCGGCACATCCTGGTAAAGTGCTTAGCACCAATAAAGAGTTGCCAGAGGATTTTTATGAACTCGCGGATAAGTACTTTCATCGGTTGGTGGCGTTAGGTCATACCATTCGTAAGCGCCCTAATTTTGGTAATAGTTTGGAAAAAACTTTAAGTGAGATCCGCGCCGCGCTGGACGAAACATTTAAGTCTAACCCAGAGATGAAAACGCGTTTTTATCCACCTAAAGCACATGGTGAAGGGTCACGTTCCAAACTTCACAGCTTTAGTCTTGAACTAACGGCATTGGATGAAGTTGAGATCCACGGTAAATAACCACACGAGAATGTAGATAAGTAATACGCGCATTGGCATGCCACAAAAATGCTATATTGAGCCAATGCGCTTTGCTAAATAAGTAGTCTGAGCTTCAGATAACGAACACCTTGCTAACAGCTAGTTTTAGCGCTAATTGCGTTGTTTACAAGTAAGCGTCTAATTGTATAGGGCTATGCTGTTGCAAATATTCCTTCAACACTTCTGCATCAGTTCGCGATGTGTCGACGTAATCTGCGCGTTTGTTTAAAGTTGGGTAACCATCACCACCAGACGCATTGTACGAGTTGATGCTCATACGATAGGTTTTTGTCATATCCAACGGTTGACCTTGGATTTTGACATTGCTGATCTTGTCAGTCGATATATCAAACTCTATCCCGTGATATTGTAAAAATGCGCCAGAATCAGGAGGGTAGCGTGTAACTATGTCGAGGTAGGCGAGCAATTCTTGCGCCGGCCAGTCAACATAAGTGATGCGATTTTTAAATGGATGTACTTTCAGAATGTCTTTGTAACTGACTTCACCGGCCGCAATACTGGCACGGATACCTCCACCACTTATCACGCCAAAGTCGGCTTTTGTGGCAGCCATTTGTGCACTGATAATTAAATTAGCCAACGGACTTTGTTGAAAACGTACGGTGCTGCGTTCGCCGTCAAAAAAGCCAGACACCTGGCCTACGGCACCTTCGAGCTGTTTTGCACCATTTTCTTGATAAGGAGTTAAAAATGCCAGCATATCAGGATCGGGCAGAATGTGATCCTGTACGTATTGGCCTGATTTGTTCTTGAGGTTCACAGGGAGCAGCGCGTAACTGAGCAGCTCGACCTTGCCATTGGTTATTTTAAACTCCGCTTTACCAACGTATTTACCCCATTCGTGGGCTTGCATGATCCATGTGCCGTTTTGATTGTCAGGTTTACAGGCTTTACCCGGTGAAAACTCCGTATCTTCGGCGCCATTGTCAGTTACGCAAACAGGCTCTTGCGAATGTCCACCTATGATCACGTCCAAAGTGCCTTTGGGTAAAGCTCTTGCTAAAGTGACATCACCCGGTGCATTAATTCCATGCGCTGCGTTATGGTAATGGCCCATATGTGTTACCGCAATGGTAATATCAGGTGCATATTGTTGTTTGATTTGCTTTGCTAATGGCAAAGTCACCAGAGCGGGTTCTTGAAAGCTTAAGCCTGCGATGTAATCAGGGTTCGCAATTTTAGCTGTATCTGTGGTAGTAAGGCCAATAACGGCGATTTTCAGCCCTTGCTTTTCAATTACGGTATAAGCTTGATAGGCTGGCTTCTGGGTATTGTTATCAATGATGTTGGCTGACAATATTGGGAACTGCGCCCAAGCAATTTGTTTTGCCAGTACGCTGGTTGGATTGTCGAATTCATGGTTACCAAGCGCCATCGCATCATAGCCCAATTTTGCCATACCTTTAAAATCAGGTTCCGCAAATTGGAGATCGGATTCAGGAATACCTGTATTGATGTCACCGCCAGACAATAAGATCACAGCATGACCAGCTGCACTTGCTTCTTGACGCAGTCTTTTCAGAAGCGTTTGCCTGGCTGCCATACCATATTCACCCTGTTCATTCGCCCAAAAGCGACCATGATTGTCATTGGTGTGCAAGACAGTAAGATAACGAGATTCAGTTGTGGTGCTAGGAGCATTCGACTCAGCTAAAGGCGCAACTTGAGAACAAGAGATCAGAGCGAGCGAGATGAAAAGTGTACTTAATACACGCATACTGTGTCCAAATTCGGCAATAATTGAGCGCGTTAGTGTAAAGCAATTACTCCATTTTGGCAGTAAAATATCGGTCAAAATTCCTGATTTTCAGGACAAACGCGCTCAACTGCAGCCATACGGCGTTCTACTTCGGCCATTGCTAATGGCGCGTGATGGTGATTTGCGGCAATCATCCAATTCAAAAAACTGATCGGTAATTCTGTGTACCTTTCACCTTTATGTAAGCCAAAATCGCAAATTGTATTGGTATCCATAGTGTGTTCTTGTTTGCCTAGGATTGACGACCGCCACATCCTAGGCAAAGTTAAACGCAAAGAAAAGAACAATTAATTGTAAATATAATGTTTTTAATTGCTTCTTGCTATATACGACCGTCTATACTGCTAAAGCAGGTTGATGAGTAGCACCAGCCACTGTGCAAGACACATCACACAACCAATTAAGAATAAGCGATAGCGCAGCAGTACCTGATTCTTACCAAGGTGCACAACACTGTGTGCATAACGGGTTATGACAAAAACCAGCGAAAATGCCACAAACCAAACGCTCACCGCTTTGACGGCTAAAGCGGTCACTGCGGCAACATAAAATAGCGTCGGGATCTCAAACTGATTAATGAAATGACGATCGGCTATTCGCACTTCATCGGGTGCTGAATCTAAACGCATCGCAGTGAATGCAGACTTTTCTATTAAGTGTTCTTTAGCCGCAGCAAAGCGACGCTTACCCATGATGTACATTACTGAAAAAGTCAGCATTACTTGGGCAAATACGGTGAGGACGAGAAACTTTTCCAGCATTTTAGCACTCCAACTGGTTTACGTTGTGTTACAAAGCGACTAGCTTAAAACATTGCAAAACTTACCTTATTTCATAATCATAGTTTTAATCAAGAGAAATGCTTGGGATATTAGGGCGTGTTGACCTTTGACTTGAACAAAAGTCATACCTAAAAAGTCAACACGCCCTAGGCAAGCAGTAATAAAAAGCTGAGCTTTAACGGATTAGTATGAAAAAAATATTCACTTTAACTCTATTGAGTGTTGCAGTACTTGCTGGCTGCAATAGCACCAACACTTCTTCACCAGTTTCTGCATTAAATGACAAGCTGATTGTTAGCCCCAATGACAACCGCGCGTATGACACATTAAAACTTGATAACGGTATTGAAGTACTGCTGGTTTCAGATCCGAGTGTGGAAAAGTCTGCCGCAGCGCTCAGCGTCGGGGTGGGGCTATTACATGACCCGATGACTCAGCAAGGTATGGCACATTACCTTGAACATATGTTGTTCCTTGGTACTGATAAATATCCAGATAGCAAAGGCTATAGCGAGTTCATGACCAAAAATGGTGGTGAACACAATGCTTATACTTGGCTTGATATCACCAATTATATGTTCAAAATCAACAACAATGCATACGATGAAGGACTTGACCGCTTTGCCGATTTTTTTAAGTCGCCAAAACTCTATCCAGAGTATTCGGAAAAAGAAAAGCACGCTGTTAATGCCGAGTGGTCAATGCGCCGTGAAATGGACTTTTTCGGTCAGTTTAAATTAGCGCGTAATTTGATGGGCGCCCACCCAGCTAACCGTTTCTTAATCGGTAATTTAGAAACCTTGGGTGATAAAGAAGGGAGTTCATTACATCAAGAAACGGTTGCTTTTTATGACCGTTACTACTCTTCTAACATCATGAAAGTAGCCATGATCTCAAACCGTCCATTGACCGAAATGGCGGAACTGGCAAAACGCCATTTTGCTGAGATCAAAAACAAACAAATCGCCGATCCGGTCGTAACTCAGCAACTTGATTTTGCTGCGGCAGCCAAGAAACGTGTTTTTTACAAACCGAACGAAGACGTGAAACAGATCAAACTTGATTTCACCATTGCAAATAACATGGCCGAGTTTGCCAATAAGCCAAACTATTTTGTCTCATATTTACTGAGTAACGAAATGCAAGGCAGCCCTGCACAAGTGCTCAAGGCTGCCGGATGGATAAGTAATTTAACCGCTAACGCGGAGCCGGCCATGTACGGTAATTACGGCACCTTAGCTGTTGATATTGAACTAACTGATCTCGGTATGCAGCACCGTGAAGCTATTGTAGCTACTGTGATGCAATATATTGAGCTTATTAAACGTCAGGGTGTAGACAGTAAGTACTTTAAAGAGATCAAAACAGCGCTTGATAACCAGTTTAAGTTTTTGGAAAAAGGCGACGAATTTAACTATGTCAGCCAACTTGCCCAAAGCATGCAAGACTATCCGCTCAGTCATGCGATTAATGCGCCTTATCATTTTGCTGAGTTTGATGCCAAGTCAGTGAACAAAGTGCTAGCGCAACTGAACGCTGACGCACTACGAATTTGGTATATCTCTCAACATGAAGAGACGGATAGCAAATTACATTTTTATGATGGCGAGTATCGTATTGCGGCCATTGAAGCGGATGAAATCACTTCATGGCAAGCGCCAAGTCAGTTTGCCTTACAACTGCCAACGGTAAACCGCTTATTGCCAGAAAACTTTACTATTAAAGCGCAGTTAGCGAATAACACCGACAAACCTGCATTGGTAATTGATAAACCCGCTTTAAAAATTTGGCATTTGCCAAGTCAGCAGTTTAACCATCAACCCAAGGGGAGTTTGGAAATTGCCATCAACACCCCGTATGCAAAAACCGATGTGAATGCAGCAGTGTTATATGCAGTATGGGCAGACTTGTACAATTTACAGCAAAGCAAGTTAAGCACAGAAGCCAGTGTGGCTGGGGTGCCATTTGCACTCACGGCAGGCAATGGCTTGACACTAAGTATGTCAGGGTTTACCGATAAACAAACTGTACTACTGCAAGAAGCCTTGGCTGCACTTAAGGTAAAAACGGACGAGCAGTCATTCCAACAAGCGTTACAAAGACAGCGCCAAGCTATTTTCAATCAAGGACAACAATTCCCTTATTATCAAGCGTTTAATAAGCTTGCAACCTTGCTTTCAGACGGTGGCTTCGACAAACAAAGCGTGTTGGCCGCATTAGATAAAGTGACCTTAGCGGAATTTGCACAGTTACAAGATAAAACCTTAAGTGCCAATCAAACCCGCGTATTCAGCTTTGGTAACTATGATTTAGCTGATCTAAAACAGGTCGCCAAATTACTTGAGAAGCACCTTAAAGTGCAGCAAGCAACGCCATATACTAAGCGCGGTTTTTGGTTACCTGAAGCAAGCCAAACTTTACAGTGGCAAGAAGATCTCGACGTTGCGGACGTTGCGGTTATTGATCTGTTAGTGCATCCAATGCCAGGTTATCAAAGCAAAGCCGCGGCCATGGTATTGCAGGGTCATTTCCGCACCGCAGTGTTTGAAAAGCTGCGCACTGAAGAGCAGCTCGCTTATGCTGTTGGCGCTTCGGCGCGTAGTATCGGTGAATACTCTGCTCTTGCGCTCTTTATCCAAACGCCAGTGAAATCAGCTGTGGATATGCAAACGCGCTTTGATACTTATAAGCTTGAGTATGCAAAGGAGTTAGAGCAGTTAGACAACACTACGTTCGAGCAGTTAAAAGCTGCGGCTTTAGTGACTCTGACCGAACAACCAAAGAATTTGGCGGATGAAGTTGCACCTTATATCACTGATTGGTATAAAGAAAACTTCGAATATGATTCGAAAGCTAAGATGATTGCGGCAGTCGAGCAAGTGACTCTGGCTGACTTGAAAGCCTACTATCAGCAAACCATGTTAAACGCTAATGCAGCGCGTATGAACGTGCAGCTGCGGGGCGAAAAATTCCAGCAACAGGGTTTTGCTACGCTGCCTGACGCGCTTAAGCTAAACTCCATTGCAGAGCTACGCAGCGTAGTAAAAACTCAGCAGTAATAACTAGAGGTGGAGATGGAAATCAAGACATTACGTGGCGCACTGCGTAAAGCGACGTTGGCCGACGCTGAGTTTATTTTTCAGCTTCTGAACCAAGACGGTTTTAAACGATTTATCGGTGATCGTAATATCCACTCCATCTCTGACGCCAAGCGTTACATTGAAAGTGCTTTTTTAAATTCGTACGGTGTGCATGGTTTGTGTTCACCGTACATCTTTGCTCTGCATGATGGCACGGCACTTGGAATTAGTGGCTTTTATCATCGCCGTGCATTACAACTCCCAGACTTAGGCTTTGCCTTTCTAGAGCAAGTTGCAGGTCAAGGTTATGCGTTTGAAGCCTGTCAGGCAATTTGCCAATTTGGTTTTGAAAAGTTGCAGTTACCACGGTTGAATGCAATATTGATGAATACCAATCATCGCTCTCGCAAGCTTCTGAGCCGCTTGGCGTTTCAGGACGTTGGGCAAATTATTATTAATGAAGACAAACGGCCTATTGCATTGATGGAGTTAGTCCCTACAACATCATAACTGATCACCAAAGAACGCTTATTGACCTTGCTGAAGTCCATCTAACTGCGATATGAGTTGTGTTGCAAAGCTGTCTAAGTTGCTTTGATGTGCCGCGACTAAAGCGTTAAAGCCAATCCCAGTCAGTGTAGTTTGATGATTAAAAGCATGGCTACTTTTAAGTTGTAACTCATTGCCACTGAGTTGGTAGTAATAGCTATGTCCACTTAACACCGCCTGTTCGTTCGCTGTTCCCACCATCTGATTGATTTCAATATCAATAAACCAACTGGCTTCTTTATAACGACCTAGCCATTTAGCTTCAGGTAAAATCGTGGCAGCGGTAGTACTCGACTGTAGCGAGGCAAGTAGGTATTGATCGACCAGCTCGTTGAGAGGTGCTGACCAAAAGTGATAATTCGCGATGTGGGTTTCACCATTTTGCAGCTGTTGCACTAATGCTTGAGACTGACTCACACCTTGTATTTTCACTTTACGTAATAACACCACTGGGGCACTAGTAACGTCCAACAATTTTTCGTTAACGGGAGGATTAAACTGATAGTAATGACTTGCGGTAACTTGTGTGGGCGAACAGCCCACAATTGAGCCCAATAAAGAAGCAGTTACCACGCTCATTAGTATCATCTTCATTGCTGTTTACCCGGTTGCGGATCGTCAGGAAATTGTTTATTGAACAATAGCATATTTGGCTGCTCTTGTAGTCCCTTGGTAATAGGTAACAGCGTTTTACTGAGTTGTTCAAGTTCAGACAAAGTATTGGTAAGCTGTTCGACCATAGACGAACCCTTCTGATAATGTGAAAGGGTTCCTTCAAACTGTTTCAGGCTTGAAGTAAGCTGGTCTAATGTCAGTTTTAAACTATCGAGATTATGTGCCATTTTGTTCGCAACGCCATTATTATTTAGTTCACTTATGGTGGCATTGAGACCTTTCGCTAATTCCTGATATTCCCCAAGCGCAGCATTAAGCTGAGTAACGGTTCCTTCCAAAGGTAACGCGTTGAGTTTGTTTAATAGTGCACTTACTTGTTCGCTCAGTGCTGTAAAACCACTGGCGATACTTGGTAATACTGGGTAATAAGCATTTTGCCTCATCCTTGTAGTGGGGGCGTTGGCATAGATATCAAAGTCTACATACACCCCACCCGTTAAAAAATTACCACTTTTTAATGAAGCACGCAAACCAGAGTTAATCCATTTTTCTATGTTTTCTTGCCAAAAGGCTCGGGCTTCTTTGCTATTTTCAAAAATCCTGCCGTATTCAAGCCGGATCACCACAGGAATAGAAGTATCATCAGTGCGAAAATGTAGCGGTTTATCATTGACCAACATTTTTGCTGGAGCCTGTGCAACAGTGCCTATGCGCATACCCCGATATTCAACAGGTGCACCTTCTGTGAGGCCACGGATAGATTGTTCAAATTCAATCAGATAGTAATCAAAGTCATTAAAGCGCTGTTCAATTGCTTCGCTGTAGGTAGCGTAAAGTGGAAACTCAGCGCCGTCATCAACAAGAGTCCCTTTGTTTTTGCCGGGCGGATAATCGATGGAGATGCCGCCTTTGAGTAATTTACTCAGCGAGCCGGTATTAATTGAAATTCCATTTACCGACATTTCAACACTTAAGCCTGAACTTAGCCAAAATAGCGAGTTGTCAGCGATCAGTTGGTCAAATGGCGCATAGATAAATAGACCATAGCGCATTTGTTGAGTTTCCATTTCAAACTCACTGGTTTCGATTTGACCAATCTTATAGTTGCGAAAGAAAATTCCAGTGCCAACATCTAGTACTTCACCCCCTTGGCTTTGTAGTGCAAAACGTTTGCCTTCGATATCTTGTGAAATAAGCGCAGGATGTTCTTGTAGAGTGAAAAGATTAGCTGTTGTTTTCGATTTACCTGGCTGTAGTTCGATATAAACACCGGAAAGTAAGGTCCCCATGCCAGAAATGCCAGTCTCATCAATGCGAGGTTTAACTACCCAAAGTTTACTGTCGTCGGTAAGGAGCTCGACGTATTCGTTATCAATTTTGGCTCTGGCAATAACCGAATTTTGTTCCACAACTAATCTTAAAGATTCGATATAACCCACGCGCACATTACGTACTTTAATTTCAGTTTTACCAATCACTAAGCCCTCGGCATCTTCCATTTTAATAAAAATGGTATGCCCTTGCTGCAGATACTGTTGGTAAAACATCCAGCCCGCGACTAAAACCGCGACAAAGGGGAGTAACCAAATCAGTGAAATATTGCGTTTAGGAGTCGTAATGATCGGACTTGCCATAAGGTTCCTTGGGGTCATCCCAAATTAATCTGGGGTCAAAATAATGCACAGTCATTATCTGTGAAAACACCATGAGTGCGAAGAATAATACACCAATTTCGGCATTTACTGACATTAATATGCCAAGCTGAACTAAAGCGACTAAAAACAGTACCACAAACACATCAATCATCGACCATTTACCGATGAACTCAATAAGCCGATATAATTCGGTGTATTTTGCACTACCACCATGATGAAAGCGTTTGCTTTGCAAAAGTAATGCCGTAATGGCCGCCATTTTTAAAAGCGGAATTAAGATGCTCGCCACAAAAATAACGGTTGCTATGGGGTATGAGCCACTTTGCCAAAGTTGCACTACACCGGAAAAAATGGTCGCTGGTGTACTTTGATGTAGCTGAGTAGTGGTCATAATCGGCAACAAATTGGCAGGAAAAAATAAAATCGCTGATGTCATCAACCAAGCGAGCACTTTTTCAATGCTGGCGGGCTTGCGTAAATGCAATTTAGTGTGGCAGCGAGGACAACGGGAGGTTTTGGCGATTTGTCCGCAAGTGCTACAGACCTTAAACCCCTGTGATGAGGCCGACAACGCGAAGTTGACGTCGTTAGGAGGACGGTAAGGGCGTACTCGTTCCCACAATATTTGTTTGTCCAGCAGGTTCATGGCCTGCACAAAACAGCACACAAATGCACAATAGCTCCAAAAGCTGAGGCCGAATCTTACCTCCGCCAAACTGATTAATTTAATCAAGCTTATCAATATGGCGAGTAGGAATATTTCTGTCATGCTCCAAGGTTCTAAAGAAGACAGGAACTTGGTTAAACGCCGCGCTTGAATGAGGTTAAGTCGCAGCCACAGCGGCGAATACGCGATGATGATGATGCTCAGTAAAGTCAAAGGTAAGATCACTATCACCAATGCCAACAACAGCGCAAGCGCGGTGCCTTTATTCTCCGCCAGAGTGGGTAACGCACTGAGCAAAGAAAACGAATGGAATAAGCCGCCTTTTGCAAACGACACAAATTCAAAACTGACACTGGTAAAAAGTAAAATAATAGCGGCAATCGCGAAGGCCAAAATGTGTTGTGTCGAACACAGTTCTGGCGCCTTGACTGGCGCGTGACAAACAGGGCAATAGGCGCGCTCGCCGCAGTTCAACGTCGGCATAGCGATGAAATGATCACAGTGTTGACATACCACACATTGCTCGCTCACGCTGGGAGTCCTTCAAAATTAATTACAAATATCAAATTATTTGCGCCATACTTAGATTATAATACAAGCAACTTCAGGTTGGTTAAGGTCGCTGCGTGACTTTACGAATTTTATTGCTTTTAGCGCTGCTCAGTTATGGTATTGGCGCATTGTCTCTCGAAAATCCCAGCGAAGTAACATTTCCACCGCTGAAAATTGCGGCAAGTGGGTTCGTTCCCCCTTATGTAATTCAATCTCGGGACTCTGGTTACCAATTGGAACTTATCCGTGCCGCGTTGAAAACACAAGGTATTGCGGATATAGAATTCGTTTACCTGTCGAATAAACGTGCTGAGCAAGCACTGAGTTCAGGTCTGGTTGATGCTGCGGTTAATTTACCACCTTCTTTTGAAGGTAAAGTCTATGCGACAGAACCTGTGCTTGAATATCAAAATGTCGCAATTACTCTCTCCAGTTCTAATCTCGCTATTCAAAACTTCTATGACCTCAAAGGTAAAAGTGTGGTGGCGTTTCAAAATGCTGCGGCGTTTTTAGGCGCAGATTACCGTTTGATGGTTAAACAACTGAAGTCTTATGAAGAGGTAGTTAACCAGTTTGCTCAAGTGGAGCTACTCATGAAAGGCTGGACAGATGTGATCATTATGGAGCGACGCGTTTTCGACTACTATGCCTTTGAATATGCTAAAAAACATGAAATGCAGAAAGTGGATTACCATATACTTTTCAACTCAGCCCCTCGCCCGATGTTTTTCGCCAGTAATACGTTACGCGATGTGTTTAACTTGGGATTAGAAGAAATAAAACGTAGCGGCGAGTATCAGGCAATTTTAGCCAATAATGGGGTTATTTATGCCCAGCGTACTGATTAATTGCATCGCCAGGCATTAAATTTCAGCGTTGGATATTTTGCGCTATGCAAAAATTGCAACCGTTTGCCGGCTGATCGCCAGTAACCGACCGTCTTGGCTCCAAATATTAGCGTCCTCTAAGCCATAGCCGTTGGCGCTATGATGGGTGATAGCTTCAAGTCCAAGCCACGCGTCAGCTGCAATATCAATCTGGTCAATAAATTCGATATACCAAGACATGCTGCTAGCAGGTGCAGGAGCGGCGAACATTTGTAATAGAGTTGGCGGCCAGGCATCAGTCAAAGCTGCGACATGGGCTTCATGCATATTTTCGCCGCTCGTTTTAAAACGCATCCAACCTCCAAGATGAGAAGATGTAGCATTACTGAAAGGTAGTGCGCCGTGCTGGGGATTAAGTGCCACATGTTGGAAAAATTCCGGCATCACACCAGGTTGGTAAGGCAAAATGCGTTCCGGTTGCACGGGACCAAGCTGGCAGCGTTTACTGACATCAACCTTAATTGCAGAATCTCTGGCTTCGGCAAAACAACCCTGACTTATCACACAAGTTTGACCATTTTGAATGGCTCGAGCCAACAATTGAGTGGCACTTTTTCCTTCGCGTAGTACTTCGATAGCAATAAAAAATGGCGTATCAGCAAGCAGTGGCCCAACAAAATTGGTGCTTATGGAAAGCAGGCGGCGGTTGGAGTCCACTTTACTTTGCATCGCAGCAATGAGCATGCCGGCCGATAGACCGCCGAATGCGGTGCGCCCTTGGCACCAGCTGACAGAGAACTGAAGAGGGGTGTTGCTATCAGCTTGTTTTGCTGCGGCTAATAACTGATCAAAAGTGCTCATTAGGTAACTCCTTGCTTTTTTTCTATCTATACCACACTTAAACTGGTCTAACCAGAATTGCTCAAATCTTAATGTCAAATGTCTAAGGAGTGAGCAATCTGCAAAAAAATGTCAAAAAAGCGAAATTTTTTTTATTGCAGCGCTTGAATTAGTAATTTGCCAACCCTATTAAGGAGTCAACGAACGTTTTAACGTATTTAATTTACAGAATTTTGAAGTCGGAGAAGATTCATGGGTAAGATTATTGGAATCGATTTAGGTACCACCAACTCTTGTGTTGCTGTACTTGATGGCGATAAGCCACGCGTTATTGAGAACGCTGAAGGCGACCGCACAACTCCTTCCGTTATTGCTTACACCGAAGATGGTGAAACTTTAGTTGGTCAGCCAGCTAAGCGTCAAGCGGTAACAAACCCGAGAAACACTTTATTTGCTATCAAGCGTCTTATTGGTCGTCGTTTTGAAGATGAAGAAGTACAACGTGATATCGCTATCATGCCGTACACCATTAGCAAAGCAGACAACGGTGACGCTTGGGTAGAAGTACGCGGTAAGAAACTTGCAGCGCCTCAGATCTCTGCTGAAGTTCTGAAGAAGATGAAGAAAACAGCGGAAGATTTCCTAGGTGAGCCAGTAACTGAAGCGGTTATTACTGTACCTGCTTACTTTAATGACTCACAACGTCAAGCAACCAAAGACGCAGGTCGTATTGCAGGTCTTGAAGTTAAGCGTATTATCAACGAACCAACAGCAGCAGCACTTGCTTACGGTCTTGATAAGAAATCAGGCGACAACGTTATTGCAGTGTACGACTTAGGTGGTGGTACTTTCGATATCTCTATCATCGAAATCGATGAAGTAGATGGCGAGCACACATTTGAAGTACTTGCTACGAACGGTGACACGCACTTAGGTGGTGAAGACTTCGATACACGCGTTATCAATTACTTAGCTGCTGAGTTTAAGAAAGATCAAGGTATCGATCTGAAAAACGACCCACTTGCGATGCAACGTGTTAAAGAAGCTGCAGAAAAAGCGAAAATCGAACTTTCTTCTGCGCAACAAACAGAAGTGAACCTGCCGTACATCACAGCAGACGCAACTGGTCCAAAACACATGAACGTGAAATTGACACGCGCTAAGCTTGAGTCTTTAGTTGAAGACTTAGTTAAGAAGTCAATCGAACCAGTTAAGCGCGCACTAGCAGATGCAGATCTTTCTGTAAGTGACATCAATGACATCATCCTAGTTGGTGGTCAAACACGTATGCCACTGGTACAGAAGACTGTTGCTGAGTTCTTCGGTAAAGAGCCACGTAAAGACGTTAACCCAGATGAAGCAGTTGCAGTAGGTGCAGCGGTTCAAGGTGGTGTTTTAGCGGGTGATGTGAAAGACGTTCTACTTCTAGACGTATGCCCACTTTCTCTTGGTATCGAAACCATGGGCCAAGTGATGACTGCGCTTATTGAGAAGAACACCACAATCCCAACGAAGAAATCGCAAGTGTTCTCAACAGCTGAAGATAACCAATCGGCAGTGACGATTCACGTACTACAAGGTGAGCGTAAGCGCGCTAGCGACAACAAATCACTAGGTCAATTTAACCTCGAAGGTATTCGTCCAGCGTCACGTGGCACACCACAAATCGAAGTTACTTTCGATGTTGATGCCGATGGTATTCTACACGTATCAGCGAAAGACAAAGATACAGGTAAAGAGCAGAAGATCACGATTCAGGCTTCTTCAGGTCTGAGCGAAGAAGAAATCGCGAAAATGGTACGTGATGCAGAAGCAAATGCGGAAGAAGACAAGAAGTTCGAAGAGCTTGTTGGCGCTCGTAACCAAGCTGACGCTTTAGTACACGCAACTCGTAAGCAAGTTGAAGAAGCTGGTGATGCACTACCTGCAGAAGATAAATCAGCAATTGAAGCTGCCTTATCTGCGCTTGAAGGTGCCATCAAGTCTGGTACTAAAGAAGACATCGACAGCAAGACGCAAGCACTTGCAGAGAAGTCGCAAAAGCTAATGGAAATCGCCCAAGCTAAAGCTCAACAGCAGCAAGCTGGTGGTGCTGAACAAGGCAGCGCGAAAAAGCAAGATGACGATGTTGTTGACGCTGAATTTGAAGAAGTGAAAGACAACAAGTAATCATGCTTGTGAAAAAGGCGCGGCGGTCAACCTAACGCGCCTTTTGTCTGACTGCTTAGATAAGTAAGCAGACTGAGCTGAAACGAAAATTTCTGAAGTGGTCAACCATGAAAGAAATTTTCGCGTTTTCGAGGCTAGGAATTTTCTTAGCTGGAAACCCCTGATAGAGTTGCTCAATTGAGCTGGCCGAGGCAAACCGTGCTTTGGTCTTTAGAAGTTACAAAGTAGTGTGATTGCAATGTCAAAACGTGATTATTACGAAGTTCTCGGCGTCAGCAAAGATGCGGGTGAGCGCGATATAAAAAAGGCGTATAAACGTCTAGCGATGAAATATCATCCCGACAGAACCGCAGGTGATGCTGATCTTGAGGCTAAATTCAAAGAAGTGAAGGAAGCCTACGAAGTACTGACTGACGATAAAAAACGTCAGATGTACGACCAATATGGTCATGCCGCATTTGAACAAGGTGGCGGTGGTCATGGTGGATTTGGTGGCGGTCATGCCGACTTTGGTGATATTTTCGGTGACGTCTTTGGTGATATCTTCGGTGGTGGTCGTCGTCAGTCACGCCAGCAGCGTGGTGCCGACTTACGTTACAACATGGAACTCAGCTTAGAAGAAGCGGTTCGTGGTAAAGAAGTCGAAATCAAAGTCCCAACTTGGGTGTCATGTAGCCCATGTGATGGTAGCGGTGCAAAACCAGGCACTAAACCAAAAACTTGCACCACCTGTCATGGTGCGGGACAAGTACAAATGCGCCAAGGCTTTTTCGCGGTACAGCAAACCTGTCCAACCTGCCAAGGAACTGGGCAGATCATCGCTGATCCATGCGATAAATGTCATGGCCAAGGTCGTGTCGAAAAGACCAAAACTTTATCAGTGAAGATCCCAGCAGGTGTTGATACGGGTGACCGTATTCGCTTATCTGGCGAAGGTGAAGCGGGGGTACATGGCGCACCGTCGGGCGATCTTTATGTACAAGTTTCTGTGCGTGAACACCCTATTTTTGTGCGCGATGGTAATAACTTGTATTGTGAAGTTCCGATCAGCTTTACTACAGCAGCACTGGGTGGCGAAATTGAAGTACCAACCTTGGATGGACGCGCGAAGCTGAAGATCCCAGCTGAAAGCCAAACGGGCAAAATGTTCCGTTTACGTGCTAAAGGGGTGAAATCAGTGCGTAGCGGAGTGGTTGGTGATTTGATCTGTAAAGTGGTAATCGAAACGCCTGTGAATCTCAATGAGCGCCAAAAAGAATTATTGCGCGAGCTCGAAGAAAGCATGGGGGGCGAAAGCAGTAAAAACCGCCCTAAAGCGCAAGGCTTCTTTGATGGAGTGAAGAAGTTCTTTGACGACCTGACTAAATAAGTCTGTTTCGCTAACGGCGCCTTAAGGCGCCGTTATTATTTATGGTACTATTACTAATTAAGCAAAATTAAGAAATCTTGTTGGCTATTACATTTACAAGCTAAGGTAAGGCCATCGTCATTGCGAAGTAGCTGCCCGCTTTTGCACCCCAAGGTGGTACATTTGCTATGACATACCAAACTTTGGTCCCACAAATTGTATTCCTGAGTTAAAAATGTCACAGTGGCAAACGCTAACATCAGGCAACTCAGAAACCAAGCGATACGAGCATTCATGATAAGTTACCTCCATCAACCTATTAGACTTTAGTCTAATGTTGGTCATTGTGTGAGGCTTAAGCAATAAAACAGGGAAAAGTATGACACCCGCAATAAATCTACTAAAAAAGTATAAGGCAGAGTATCAGGTTTTGCAGTTTGAACACGATCCCAATAATACCAACTTTGCCTTAGAAGCGGCTACGCATTTGAATGTATCGCCTTCATTAGTATTTAAAACCTTATTGGTTGATGTTGATGGGCAACTTCATGTTGCCGTTTTACCCGCGACAAAACAGGTTGAGTTAAAGCAATTTGCAAAAGCGGTAGGTGGGAAACGCGCTGCCATGGCAGAGCCTAAATTAGCTGAGCGTATAACAGGTTATTTGGTGGGGGGAATAAGCCCTTTAGCGCAAAAGAGACGCTTAAAAACCTTATTACACAGTAGCGCCATGCAGCTTCCTTGTATCTATGTCAGTGCTGGTAAAAGGGGGTTAGAAGTGGCGATTGCACCAGAAGTATTACTTGCCCTTTGTGGCGCTGAATATGCCGAATTTTAGCCGCAAATTGTGTTTGCGCCTATTTGCGGCAGCTCAAAAATGTGCACCTTTCCAGCACAATTTAAACTGATTGAGCGGTAAGTTTGGCGTCTAATGTGCTAAACCTTACTTGAATAGTGCCAGTAAGCAAATTCCCCTCGAAAAAATATTATTCTAAGCGCTTTCAGCGCACACGTGTAAGCTATTATTTTTATTCATATTCTTGGCCACTAAGTGATCTGTCAGTAAAAAACTCGTTAAAAACATCGATAGAGTAATTGATCTAATCAAAATTTTATGACGTAATGTAGCTATAGCAATCTGGTCGGATGAGTTGGATTATGAGTTTAAGAACACAGTTAAAAAAAGTATTACCTAGCATTTCAGTAACAGAACAAGAAGCATTGGATGCGGGGGACGTATGGTTAGAAGGGTCAATCTATCAAGGTAAGCCTGATTTCGCAGCACTGCGTGCAGTGCCTGCTGCGGTACTTACAGCAGACGAGCAAGCGTTTCTGGACGGTCCAGTTAAAACCTTAATGGCGATGATTGATGATTCTGAAATCCAAAATGGTAAACACCTTCCAGATTACATTTTGGATTACCTCAAAAAAGAGCGTTTCTTTTCACTAATCATTCCAAAAGAGTTTGGTGGTCGTGAGTTTAGCCCATACGCTAACTCAACTATCGTAGGCACGATTGCAACTAAGTCTTCAGCTGTTGCAGTGACAGTTATGGTACCAAACTCGTTAGGCCCAGGTGAGTTGTTACTACACTATGGTACAAAAGAGCAGCAAGCGCATTATTTACCACGTTTAGCTAACGGTACCGATATTCCTTGTTTCGCCCTAACTAGCCCAGAGGCTGGTTCAGATGCAGGTGGTATTCCAGATCGCGGCATCGTTAAAATGGGCCAATTTAATGGTCAAGAGGTGCTCGGTTTAGAAGTAACATGGGACAAGCGTTATATTACCTTAGCGCCTATTGCGACTGTCCTTGGTCTTGCTATTAAAGTTTTTGATCCAGAGCATTTGCTTGGTGAGAAAGAAGAGTTAGGCATTACTTGTGCGCTTATTCCACACGACCACCCAGGTGTTGAGCTTGGCAATCGTCATGATCCTATGGGCATTCGTTTCTACAATGGTACAACGCGCGGCAATAAGGTCTTTATTCCAATGGAATTTATCATTGGTGGTCAAAAGAACATTGGTCGCGGTTGGCAAATGTTAGTGAGCTGCCTTGGTGCAGGTCGTGGTATTTCGTTGCCAGCGCTTGGCGTGTCGACGGCACAAGTGGCTTTAAAAGGCGCTTCAGAATACGCAGCGGTGCGTGAGCAATTCGGATTAGCAATTGGTCAATTTGAAGGTATTCAAGAAAAGTTAGCTGACATTGCGGGTAAAACCTATTTACAAGAAGCGATGCGTGTTCTCACAACTGAAGGTTTGGGGCTTGGCTTGAAACCATCAGTGGTGACAGCGATTGCGAAATATCACATGACCGAAATTGGTCGTGAGGTATTAAATCACGCTATGGATATTCAAGCGGGTAAAGCTATCCAAAATGGTCCACAAAACACTTTGGCAAGTGGCTACGTTGCGCAGCCTATTGCTATCACGGTGGAAGGCGCGAACATTCTAACCCGTAACCTAATGATTTTTGGTCAAGGCGTTATGCGTTGCCACCCTTATTTACAATCTATGGTGGAAGCAATTCATAGCCAAGAGGCGGACGCTGATAAAACCTTTAACCGTATTTTGCGTAAAACCGTTGGCTATAGTATTGGCAACAGTCTACGCGCCTTCCGTTTAGGTTTACTACCATTTACGGCAGCGAGTGCATCGTCTTTAGCTGAAGTCCGTGAATATGAGAAAGCCGTTCATAAGTTAGCGGCAAAGCTTTCTGTTTACGCTGATTTCTCACTATTGGTGCTTGGTGGCAAGCTTAAGCAAGCAGAACTTTTATCTGCTCGCCTAGGTGATGTGATGAGTTATTTGTACGCAGCGATGGCGTCAATTCGTTACTATGAACAAAAAGTGGCAGTGGCGGACCGCCAAAGTGCAGCACCTTACTTCCATTACGCTACGCGCTTTGCGCTGCAACGTGCGGAGCAGGCATTACACGCTTTCTTGGATAACTTCCCAGCGAGTGGCACGCGTAAGTTTATGCGTCTGATCACGCTGCAATTTGGCCATAAGATGCCAACGATTTCAGATGATCTGGTTCGTGAATTAGCGCACGCAGCACAGTTAGATACTGCATTTAAAGCGCAGCTAACGCACTTGGTGAAACCAACAGCAGGTGATGGTCATGACATTAACGAGCAAGCGTATAAAGCGAAAATCGCTTGTTTAGAGTTGTTGGCTAAAGTGAAAAAAGCGCTACGTAGTAAGACCATTCGTGCTGGTGTACGTTTTGCTGAAACGTTAGACAATGCACTGCAAGCGAATGTTATCAACGCGGCGGAACATAGCCAGTTACTTGACTACAATACAAAGCGTGAGCGTGCGATTCGTGTTGACGAGTTTGATTACAATCTTAATCTGCTTGATGAGCATGGCCAACCAGCAGCAGAAAGCTTGAAAAAAGCAGGTTAATTCCCCAATCAATAATGCAATGGGTGGAAACACCACTAAAGCCCGCAGCAGTGGGCTTTTTCTTTTGCATTAAATCCCAAAGCTCTATTTAGATTTGATACACTTAAGCAACTGTTTAACAAGGAGTGTGTAGGTGTTTCTAGCCTTAATTGCAAGTATCTGCTGGGCGATGTTTGACTTTGTGCGCAAACAGTTGGCTGTAAAGTTAAGCGCTGCGCAACTCACCGTTGTGTTTGCTGCGTTGGCACTACCTGTGTATTGCATTAACTGGTTTCGCCAAGATCTGCCAATGCCCACAGTCAACTATTACTTGCCCGCACTCGCCAGCGGCATTTGCGCAGCAATTGGTAGCTTGTATTACATTCATGCCCTCAAACAGGGCGAATTATCACGGGTTTTACCGCTACTTTCGTTAACGCCTGTGGTGGCGGCTTTGGCCGGATTTATCTTGTTGTCAGAGCGTTTAGCACTACTGCAATGGCTTGCCATAATAGGGATCACACTTGGTTGTATGTTAATTCGTGGTGGTGTGAGCATGCGGCATAAAGGTACTAATTACGCTGTCATTACCGCCATCGCTTGGGGACTTTGTATTGTCTTTGACAAGTTGGCAATTGCCGCAGCGTCGGTGAGTTTTCATGCGGTATTTTTATCACTCTGTATTTTGCTGTTGAATTACAGCATATTGCGCCCGAAATTTTCAGTTGAAATACTGTCCCATCGTCTTTGGCTTATAATCGGGGCTGTGGTGTTTGCTGCTGCGGTGCTGACGCAGATGTTCGCTATTGCTGAGTTATCTCCAGGTATAGTCGAGGCGATCAAGCGCGCAGTGGGGATCTTAAGTGCCTTGTTACTTGGTGCATTGGTATTAAAAGAACAAGTGAGTAAACGGCAAGTCTTATTAAGTGTGGTTTTAATTGCATTGGTGTTTTTACTTGTTACAAAAGGGGCATAGCGCCCCTTTATGAGATAGGCTTAGTTACAAGCCCCGTCTTTGCGCCATACGTTGGAGTAAATGTCTGGTTGTGAAGCCATAGACCACCAGATTGCAGTGTAGCGATAGTTTTTGTAGCTGACTACATCGCCAACACGGTACTGTTTGTTGCTGTCCCAAGCCGCAACACCATTACAGCCTGTGCCAGTGTCGCCACCTTGTGCCGTCACTTGTAGTGCTTTTTGCGCTGAGCGACCACCGTTTAATGCAGTCAGTGTCACTGTATAGCTACCAGCTTGTGCATAGGTGTGTGAAGGTGATGCTTGCGTGCTGCTGTTACCGTCACCAAAATTCCAGCTGTAGCTGCTTGCACCAGTAGATTGGTTGTTGAAAGAAACAGTTAAGCCATTAACGCTGTAACTAAAGTTGGCGTTAAGGTCCGCAGGTTGGCCGTCACAGCCGTTAGCGGTTAAGTAATCGTATGCCGCTTTAGCTCGAACAATACCATAGCCATAAGAGGTATCACGACCTGCAGCACCTTTATCTTTTGCAGTTGCATTTAGCGCAGCGCGGATCTGGGAGTTACTACATTGCGGGAAGTGGCTCCAGACTAGGGCCGCCACACCTGAAACATGTGGTGTCGCCATTGAAGTGCCGCTGATACTGCGGTATCCACCATTATTCCATGTTGAATTAACGGATACACCTGGGCCAGCAATTTCTACTTGGCTATTGTATTGTGAGAACGACGCTTTGTTTTCACTGCTATCTACAGCAGCAACCGATACAACCGCATCATACGATGCAGGATAACTCATGCTACTATTACCACCATTACCAGCGGCTGCGATATGTAGCATGCCACGTGCATAACTTTGAGCAAAGGCATTGCGCTCTGCAGTTGAGCTACCACTGCCGCCCAAACTCATACTGGTGACGTTAGCGCCTGCGGTTTCGCACTGCTCAATGGCTTTAATTAGATCTGAACCATAGGCCCATTTACCTGCATCGTTGAACACTTTAACAATATGTAATCCGAGTTGGCCTGATGGATTGACACCAACAACGCCCTGACCATTGCCACCAATCGCTGCAATGGTTCCTGCTACGTGCGTACCGTGACCATTACCGTCATTGTACCAGTTGCCAGTATCGTTACTACCATAGCCATCATTCCCAGTGATGCCTGTGTTTGGTAGATCTGGATGATTTAGCGTATAGCCCGTGTCCATGATACAAACTTTGCGATTACCTGACATTGCATCACTCAGCTGATTCGCCTGCACCATAGTGATACCGTATGGCGTAGATTCGGCCATTAAGTAACGCTTTGGATCTTCCTCAATCAACTCAACTTGAGCGTCTTGCGATAAAGTTTGAATTTGCGCTGCGGTAAGCTCTAATACCAGCGCATTTACACTTGGTAAATCTTTTACTTGTTGCAAATCGTGCTGCGCACTAAAGCTTTGTAATGCGTTGATACGAGCAGTCATCACATCTTGCTGTAGTGACGCAGATTTACCACCAACTAAAGGCTGCTCTTTGAGCGTTACGATAACGCGCTTTGTTGGGCCTTCTGAGGTTACAGACTGATCTGCTGCCGTAACAGAGCCAGATACAGCGACCGCCAATATTGCAGCGGCCAGTTTTGAATAATGGAAGCTTGTTGAAACCTTGTTTTTCATCTTAGTTACCTATTTTACATGTTGTTAACTCCGGCGTAATTAAAATAGGTAATTACAGCGCTGTCAATTTGTGTTTTGGCAAATAATTGGTCTAGTTTGAGCATAAATTATGTACATATTTATGGTTCGATGGTTGCAATATCGCCCAAAAGCACAAATAGATTGCTAGACATCTAAAATATATCTAAATCGAAGCAAGAATAATTTTATTTTCAGGTGTATTGGTTTTGTGTGGATTATTAATGGCTAAGCAGGTTAAAGAGAGTGTAAGGCCGCAAGTGCACAATGCGACCTTCATACTGGTATTGTAAGGTAATAACCCAAAGATTTTAGTCGTTGGAGGTTCGTAAGCTGAGCTCTTGTACGATATTAGATAGCGTAAAGGATAGGGGGCTACTGGCACTTTCGGTAAACTTTAAAAAATCAACCGCTTTTAAACCATCTGTGGGAATGTGTTTAAGCAGCTCAAGATACTTTTCGTCGCGTGCGTCAAAGATGTTTAAGGTTTGATGCGTATTTGGTTCATGAAGTTCATGGACGAGATTGAAAATATTGATAAGTGATTTGGCACCAAGTAGCATATGACCGCCAAAGCTAACATCCAGTAATTGTGCTTGCGGGTCCCAATTGATCCCTCCCACGACTATTTTATCGCGGATCCCTAATTTAGTTAAGGCTCTAGCAGCACCCGCCGCCATAGCATCATTGGCAGACCAAATCATCACTAAATCAGGATAGCGTTGAGCTAAACCTAAAATTAAGTGATAGGCCTCAGGTTCAGACCAGTTGGCATATAGTTTTTCACGCAACTTCAGGTTGTATTGCTTATTGGCAACGCTAAGTAAACCACGCTCACGGTCAACGGAGGAAGGCGTGACTTCATCGCCAAGTAGCGCAAACAGGGTGCCGTTATGTATTTGTGAGCGACGTAGCATTTCCTCCATTAAAGCTTTACCAACTTTGAGATTATCAGCCACCACACTGCCTGCTATCTGGTAGCCCTTACTGCGCAGCCTCTCAAGCTCAATGGATGAAGGACGGTTAAGTAGAAAATACAATTGCGTTTTATTTGCTTTAGATTGCAAAAGTATTTTGGTTATGACGGATTTTTCGTCTACAACGATTAAATAATCTGGCTGCTCATTGAGTGCCTGCAGGACCAGTTGTTTCATTAAAATATGGTCACGATTAGCATAGCGAATATCTAAGTTGATAGACAGATCAAGCGCTGCACTGGTCATTACGGTCGATACGGATTGCCAGAATGGACCTGTAGGATTGGTGTCAGCGTATCCTGGGTTAATAAAGATCACTTGAGTTTTCATTTCACTGGCAGTAACACAATATGTGAAACACAATAACCATATAGCGAACAGTTTTTGCACCGGACTTCTCATCTCTGTAAAGGACCTTTACACAGTGTAGCATTTTCAGCATGAATAGATTTAGCTATAATCGCACAAAATGCAGGAGGGGTGATGCAGAAACTGGTTTTTTTATTAACATGTTGTGTAATGTTGTTGTGCAGTGTTGCAAGCTATGCAGAAGGACAGAGTAGTGATCTTAATGCCGTAATGAAAAAAATCGGCTTCGCTTATAAACAAATTATGCAAGCTCCAGATATTCCATCAGCGCAACAAGGTATTGACGAAATGCGTGGTTGGCTAAGTAAAAGTCGAGAATTTAATTTTAAGCCCAGTGTGGCCAACGAATCCTTACAGGGTTTAGAGAAAGTGGCGCGTGAGTTAGACGCGGTGGAAGCGGCGCTTGCTCAGCAAGACTTGGACAAAGCCAAACAAGTTGCGGCAAATATTGATGGGCTACGCAAAGAATACCACAAATTGCACGAACCCCCTGGCTTTTGGGAATTACTGTTTGGGCAGTTCAAGTAAGAAAATTTCAGAAAAAATAGGCTCATCATGAGCCTATTTTTTTGCTTTTCCTTGTACGGCTTTAAAGCGAGGATTGCTTTTACAGATCACGAATACACGGCCACGGCGTTTAACAACTTGGCAGCCTGGACGGTTTTTCGCAGATTTTAATGAGCTGAGTACTTTCATGACTTTCTCCAGATGAACAATTAAAGCTATGTTATACTATAACAATTAGTTCGTAAATGCTTGCCATGGTTTTTCTGCACTAGTTTGACTGGTTTCGCAGCGATCCGCTTAAACTCTGCGCAATCGAAATTACTTGCACGGTTTGAGACTGGCTATTCGCCAAAATATTGGTATAACTATGATTAAAATGGGCTGATAAAAAACAAAACTATGGCAAATTTTGATGAGAAATTAGACACGCAAGTGTTAGGTGAATTGCAGCGAGGGCTCCACCCAGATTTGATTGCAAAATTAGACGCGTTAAGTTGTACACACAGTGACTTGGTGCAGCTTTTAGTCGAATATCAAGTGATGAGTGAGCAAGAAGACGATGAAAAGTTCGATACTTGGTACGATGGGCTTTGTGCAGACAAATTAACTGTGCTCAAAGCCTTTGAAATATTTCGCACCCAGTTGGAGCGCCGAATTAACGAATAGTTAAATCGTATTTTTGTAAAATCGCGTCCACGTAATGGTAGCGTAGGGAATCATGTTTTTCATGTGCTGCGTGATGGCTTAAGCCGCGGTTAAGCAGTTTGATGCCTTTTAGTAGCAAGCTACGCTCCTCAACACTGAGCGAGACTTTAGCACGCTCTTCGGTCACTTCATCAACGATTGCACGGCCAAGATCGATATAAACCACTTCCTCCACTAAACCATTTTGGCTTATCACACCATACTTGCTACAAAGGTATTGTTGCCAAACTTGTTGTAAGTGGTCGTCCAATTCATCAGAAAATCTTGGGTCCTGACATTCGACTCCTTGTTGCACAACTTTGCTGAGCGTTGCCAAATAACTTTGCGCAAAAAGCTCAAAGGCGCTCGAGGCCTGCATTACTTTTTGTTTAAGCAAGGTTTGCCCCCAATTAGCAGCGCCACGGGGATAATAATCTTGCCACTCTTCACATTCATAAAAGCCCAAATAAGAGCTGCATTTGATGTGATTTTGCAAGCAATAACTCGGCTTAGGGAAAAGTTTAGCCTCCTGCCATTGCTCGAGTTGGCTGGCGTCAATACGTAAAGCTGCACAAAGTTCGGTAGTGGTATAAAAGTGTGTCGTCAGATAATGGGTTAGGCTCATTTGAAAATATACTGGATGAATGTACAGTATTTGAAGTTTGCATCTGAAGTGAAAAACGCGCAAGCTTTTTTTGCAACTTTTGTATTTCTCCCTCGGCAACCTAGCTGATTTGTGGTAAAAAGAGCACATCAGAAATTACGATAAATCATCAGCATGCAAAGTGTACAAACCATCAAAAAAGCCTCTCTGATCACGGCCATTAAAACACCCTACACTATGTCGGGCGACATTGACCTCAAAGCTTACGATAAGCTCGTAGAAGCGCAAATTGCTGCAGGTGTCGAAGGCATAGTGGTTGGCGGCACAACAGGTGAAGGCCAGTTAATGCATTGGGAAGAACACCTAATGTTGATTGCTCACAGTGCGAGCAAGTTTGGTGACAAGATACTGATTATCGGTAATACAGGTAGCAATAACACCCGTGAAGCAATAAAAGCAACCGAGTATGGTTTTGCTAGCGGTATGCATGCCGCATTGCAGATCAATCCGTATTACGGGCGTACTTCAACCGCGGGCGTACAGGCGCACTTTAATCGAGTGTTAGATATTGGTCCGGCATTTATCTACAATGTGCCAGGTCGCACAGGTCAAGATCTTGTGCCTGAGATTATTGAATCGCTTGCAAAGCACAAACACTTTATCGGTGTTAAAGAGTGTGCGGGTAATGAGCGTATTGCTTACTATGAGTCGCGCGGTATCGCTTGTTGGTCTGGTAACGACGATGAAGCTCATGATAGCCGCCACATCCATCAATCACATGGGGTTATCTCAGTGACCTCAAACCTAGTGCCGGGTTTGATGCGCCGTTTGATGGATAGACAAGATGCGGCCCTCAATGAATCACTCCAGCCTTTAATGAATTGGCTGTTCTGTGAGCCAAACCCTATCGCAATTAACTCAGCATTAATTATGACAGGTGCGGTAGCGCCAGTGTTTCGTTTACCCTATGTACCACTGAGCGAGCAACAGCAACAGCAAGGTCTAGCACTGATTAACAGCCTCGCGGAAAAGGAAGTGATAGGTGGTAAAGCGACGTTAATCGACAAAACCTTATTGAAATTAGTATAACAATATTTGTCGCACCCGCGATGATAGCCTATAATCTGCGGCCAATTTGCTATGGCCGCGGATGCTCGCTATGAATTTTAAATCTTTCAGTTTCTCTCAAGACCTATTAAACGCACTCGCGGAACTCGGGTTTGAGACCCTCACGCCAATTCAGACGGCGGCAATTCCTGCGATTCGTCGTAACAAAGACGTGCTTGCTACAGCGCAAACTGGCACCGGGAAAACCGCGGCATTTGCTTTGCCTGTTATTCAGCGCTTATTAGATACCCCAGCTAGTGTCCGTCCTCGCGCATTGGTAATTGCACCTACTCGTGAGTTGGTCGAGCAAATTGCAAACAATTTTAAAGCCTTCGCTAAATACACTGAGCTTCGCACCGTCGCGCTATACGGCGGGGTAAATCATGCGGGTCAAGACAGCGCGCTACAGGCTGGCGTTGATGTAGTGGTGGCCACACCCGGTCGCTTACTCGACCATATCCGCCGTGGTAACTTAAGCCTTGCTGAAGTGCGCTATTTAGTTCTAGATGAAGCCGACCGTATGTTGGACATGGGGTTCATTGAGGACATTCGTAGCGTTATTGGTATGGTGGCTGACGACAGACAACTGATGCTGTTCTCGGCAACTTTCCCACCGGCGATGAAAAACTTTGCGATGACGGTACTTAAGCAACCGGAAATTGTGCAAGTATCGCCAGAAAACACCACAGCTGAAACGGTTCGTCATGTGGTCTATCCGGTAGACGAAAGCCGCAAGCAAGAGCTTTTATCAGAACTCATCGGCAAGAAAAATTGGCAACAAGTGTTGGTGTTCGTCAACATGAAAGAAGTGGCTGATAAAGTGGTTGCTGAGCTAAAACTGGATGGCATCACCGCAACAGTTTGCCATGGTGACAAAAAGCAAAGCGCTCGGCGCCGTGCACTCAGTGAATTTCTTGAAGGTAAAGTTCGGGTGTTAGTTGCAACCGAAGTTGCGGCGCGTGGCATAGATATTGTAGGTTTACCGCGTGTGGTGAACTTCGACCTGCCATTTTTGGCAGAAGATTATGTGCACCGCATTGGCCGTACTGGACGTGCAGGACTAAGCGGACAAGCGATTTCATTCGTAAGCCGTGAAGAAGAACATACTTTAATCAATATTGAAACTTTGATTGGTCAACGTATCAAGCGTTATTACCTTCCTGGTTATGAAGTTGCAAGTCGTGAAAAATTGGTGGATTCACTGATGAAAAAGCCGGGTAAATGGAAAAAAGGCAGAACGAATCGACCTAACTCGAATAGCCAAGCGAGTGCTGAGGCACAAGTGAAAAACCGCTTGAAAATCGCGCAAGTGAGAAAATCAATAAAGGGGCAATAGCCCCTCTATACACCAACCACTTTAACTCGCAGTCGTGTTGGCGAGGTTTGGTTGTCATCCGCAATACTGACATTAATAAACGTTGCAAACCACTGACGCAACACCGTTAAACTTTAAATTTAGCGGTGGCATCGGTGAGTGAGTCGGACAGCTGATGCAGGTTTTTTGCTACATCACGCACTTGCGCAAGGGCGTGCATGGTATCTTCAAACGACTGATGCATATTAGACACGTTATCGACTACCATAGCTGCCACGGATGTTTGTTCTTCTGTGGCTGCAGCGATTTGCGAGTTCATACCGTTAATTGCCAAAATTTGCTCTGAGATCTCCTGAATAGAGCGTCCAGTCGCTTCAGCCGCTGCGGCATTACTGGAAGCCATATCTCGCGCACCATTCATGGCGGTTACTGCATTCCCAGCTGCAACCGTGAGCACGTTTAGTAATTCACGGATCTCATTGGTTGACTTAGCAGTACGCGATGCAAGCTCCCTTACCTCATCCGCAACCACAGCAAAGCCTCGGCCTTGTTCACCTGCGCGTGCGGCTTCAATTGCCGCGTTAAGTGCGAGTAAGTTGGTTTGCTCTGCAATTGAAGTGATGACATTCAGAATTTGCGTCACATTCTGTGTGTCTGAGGCGAGCTTGTTGATGGTACTGGCGGCTTTGTTGATTTCTTCACTCAGTGTTTGTGATTGTTTTACCGACACACCAATTTGATCTAAACCTTGGTCAACGCCGCGCTCAGCAAGTTGCGCCGCTTGCGATGCATTAGCGGCGGATTGCGAAATATCCCCAACGCTTTGCTTCATTTCTTCCATTGAATGGCGCACTACTTCTGCGTCGCTACTTTGTTGCTGGGTCGCACGCTCAGCAGACTCCATCCCATGCATTAAGCGCGTGGAGTTTTCCAACAAAGGTTCAACAACGTTTATCACATCTACTACTGAGCCACGTAACAAAGACACAAAGGCATTGAAATTACGTGACACTTGACCGATTTCATCATCTGAATTGACATCCAACTGAGAACTCAGAGAGCCTTGTCCGTCTGCGAGCAGTTTTAAGTTATTGGCAGCTTCACTGGCTGCTTTACCTATGCCACGAGCGATAACAATGGCAAGGGCAACAAGGATCAGCAAAGAAACAATAGCAACGACAAACATCATAGATAAGGCGCTATCGGAACTGGATTTGGTGTCATCAATTAATTCAAAGAAGCGTGAATCAGCGCGTTTTTCATCGGACTTTAAGGTTGCCAACACTTCATCATATAACGCACTTTTTTGTTTTGCTTGCTGTTGTATCACCGCCATATCTGCACTGCCATCAATCATGCTACTGGCAATATCCAAGGCTAACTTGGCGTATTGCTCCAGTTGGTTTTGTGTCTGTTGAGTCGGAAATGCACTACTCAGCTCAGGTAACTTGGCTAAATTATCAAGCAGAGCCTTTTTCGCCTGCACGGCTTTATCGAGTAAGTCACTGTCACCAAAGGTCACGGCTTGGGTATAAATTTCATCGAGATTTTGAAACGCAGTGAGGTTGTTGGAGGTGAGGATCAGCAATTTATAGGTTTGCGTTTCTAGTTCACCGAGGGATTTTTGGTTTGCCAGCAAAGAGTTGTAGTTAATCATGACCAAAACCACAAACGCTGTCACAGCGACTATGGTGATAGCATGGATTTTCTTGGTGATGCTGAGATGGCGAAAAGACCACGAAGATTGAGACATAGCTTACCTTTTCAAGAGGTTACTGGAACCATACTGTTTGTAAATCAGATTAGCCAGCGTCCGAGGGGTATGTCAACTCAATGTTAACCTAAGCCCAGCGCCAATCTATATTTTCTCTATAAAATGTAGACAGAATTTAGCTTTAATCAATAAAAACTTTCTTTTTCTGCAAGTTAACTATACTTAGCTGTGCAAACGCAGGACAACGATTGGGGGCCAATCAATGAAATTGAAACTTACTCTCTTAGCAGTCGCGCTCACATCCCAACTCTCTTATGCCGATGTGAACATCACCGGCTTTGCCAGCGTCAATGCTGGTAAAGTATTAAGCGGAAGTGGTGTGCCGCAATTTGGACTTGAACCGACTTTTCTCGCAGATTATCCAATAGTGTCTGCCTATACCAAAGATTGGTCGTTCGAACCTGAATCGCTGATAGGTCTACAAGTTAATGCCGATTTAGGTGAAGGCTTGAGCGTGATTGGGCAAGTTGTTGCCCGTGGTGCCAACGACTTTGATGCGGAATTTGAATGGGCATACGTGTCGTATGAAATTAACGAAAACTGGACTTTTCAAGCGGGTAAAAAGCGCTTACCGCTATTTTATTACTCGGATTTCTACGATGTGGGTTACGCCTATGTTTGGATGCGACCGCCAGCAGACAACTACACTTGGCAAATCTTTAACTACCAAGGCGTAAACCTGCTTTATAACGGCTCGATAGGGGACTGGGCATTATCCGGTAATATTTATACGGGTCGTGAGGATGACAGTGACAATAAACTGCTGTCTGAATTTTTCTTCCAAACCCCTACGCGTGAGATTTGGGAAGATATTATTGGCGGCGTGGTATCTCTAAGCCATGATTGGCTGGAGCTGCGCTTTACCCACATGCAATACACCAACAAACGGTTCAAAAATGGGGTGCCGGAACTGTGGGATGGCAAAGACAGCCGAGATGGTAAGTTTTATGGCATTGCTGCGAACGCAGATTTTGGCAACTTCTTTGTTCTAACTGAATTTAATCGCCTCGACTTAGGGGGTAATCTTGACACTTACATGGTGAGCGCAGGTTATCGGATTGGCAATGTGACCCCTTATGTGATGTTCTCGGATTTTAATCAAGATGACGGGGATGACCCTGAGAAACATAACACTCGGGCAGTAGGCGTACGCTGGGATTTCCACGCCTCTGCGGCATTTAAAGTGCAGTACGATAAAGTTGAAGATGATTCGTTTGACCTTGCTGTGGCAGGTGATAGTGAGTCAATTACCTTCGGCATCGACGTTGTATTTTAAGGGAGCCAAGTCATGTTAAAACATTCATTATCTATATTGGCATTATTGACGGCTTTGCTTAGCGCATCAGCACAAGCTGGAGTTGCGGTAATTGTTCACCCTAGTAACGACAGCGCTCTGGACGTCGCAGCTATCAATCGGATTTTTACCGGTAAGGAAAAGGCGTTCACTAATGGTAATAAGGTTATTCCGATTGGACAGGAAGCAACCAGTCCGGCTACCGATGAATTCAACGAAAAAGTACTGAACAAAACTGCGGCTCAGCTTAAGGCGTATTGGTCTAAGCTCGTATTTACAGGCAAAGGTACACCGCCAAAAGAGGTGTCGAATGACGCAGAAGTCATTAAGTTAGTTGCAGCAAATCCAGACACGATAGGCTATGTTTCGTCGAGCGCCGTGGATGGCTCGGTAAAAGTGATTCAAGAGTTCTAAACTTAGGGGGCGTTGCCCCCTAAATCATTTTGCTGAACTTGCTAAGGCTGGTAGTAAATTGGCGCGTTCGGGCCAACAGGTAAACCAAAGCCGAATACCCATACGTAAAATAGCAGTACCCAGCCGACAAAGAAGCACATGCTGTAAGGCAACATAGTCGCAACTAATGTACCTATGCCCATATCCTTTTTATATTTGGTCGCAACGGCCAAAATTAAACCAAAGTAGCTCATCATCGGAGTGATGAGGTTAGTGACAGAGTCACCGATACGGTAAGCCGCTTGAATGGTTTCTGGTGCATAACCAATCAACATTAGCATAGGGACAAAGATAGGAGCAGTTACAGCCCATTGCGCTGAAGAAGAGCCCAAACTCAGGTTTACAACCGCACACATTAAAATAAACAGTACAAACACCTCGGGCCCAGTCAAATTTAGGATCTGGAGCATTGCTGCGCCTTTAATCGCAAGAATGGTACCTAGATTAGTCCAAGAGAAAAACGCCACAAACTGTGCGGCAAAAAATACCAGTACAATATACATGCCCATTGAGCTCATGCTTTTACTCATGGCATTGATCACGTCCTTGTCGTTTTTCATGGTGCCGACCACTTTGCCGTAGACAAAACCTGGAATCGCAAAGGTCACAAAAATAAACACTACGATGCCCTTCAAAAATGGTGAGCCGGAAATTTCACCAGTCTGTGGATGACGCAAGATGCCGTCGGCCGGAATAATAGTTAGAGAAAGCAGTACGCACACCGCTAGGACTGCAACACCCGCCCAGCGTAAGCCTGATTTTTCGAGAGCACTTAGTGGCTCAATGGTATTAGCGGGCAAGTCTGGACTTGCATCGCGCTCGTCATATTTACCAAGGCGTGGCTCGACAATTTTTTCTGTTACCCAAGTACCGAGAATGGCAATCAGGAACACCGAGATTGACATAAAATACCAGTTAGCTTCTGGACCAACTTCATAGCTTGGGTCAATCATTCTTGCTGCCGGTGTGGTGATCCCAGCCAGGAGCGGATCTATAGTGCCAAGCAATAAGTTTGCGCTATACCCGCCAGAAACACCGGCAAAGGCTGCAGCAAGGCCGGCTAGTGGATGACGACCAAGACTATGGAAAATCATCGCAGCGAGTGGAATAAGCACGACATAGCCAAGTTCTGACGCGGTGTTAGATAGAATCGCCGCCAGCACTATCATAAACGTCACTAAACGTTTTGAAGCGCCCATAACCATACCGCGCATTGCCGCTGAGAGCAGGCCTGAGTGTTCTGCGATACTCACGCCAAGTAATGCAACTAAAACCGTGCCAAGAGGAGCAAAATTAGTAAAGTTTGTCACAAGACCAGTGACAATTTTTTGTAGACCTTCCGCTGTCATCAGACTGACTACTTCGATGACACCATCAGGGTCGCGACCTTTCGCGCCTTCTGGTCTTGGGTCTAATGCGCTTAGTCCCATCCAATCTGCAACACCGCTGACTAGCACCACGCCAACGGCGAATAGTGCGAAGAGTGTAATGGGGTGGGGTAATAAGTTGCCTAAGTACTCAACGGTAGCTAAGAAGCGGTTGAACAGGCCGCCTTTTGCTGGTTCGTTTGCGTTGGGTGAGTCAATCGCGTTTGACATGGCTTTCCTCGGTGACACAAAAAAGGTCCGCAGAATACCAAAGTTCTGCGCTAACCTAGTAAATCTTGAGATAGAATGTGCGTTTTTAGAGACGAGTGCCCAGATTTATAGCCACTTTCCTCGCATACGTGCGTAAATAAGCACAGTGTTATTGAGGTAAAGCACAGCTTATTTTGCAGCGAGCGTTGCAAGCTCGGCTACTTTGGCTAAGAAGGCGTCTTTTAGTTTGTCGTGCTCGTAGTCTAAGTGATAGGTATTATGAAAACCAAATCTCAGTAGCACACCATTACCCTTGAGATAAATGTTGTAGCCATCAAAGTCAGAGAAAGCGGTTAATCCCTGACAATATTTGCCTTCTTCGTGTTCCTCACCATGTTGCTGAATATATTCGTATACTTTTAATAAAGTTTTGCTATCAAGTTCATTTTTCATATTGGCATCCCTGAGAAAAGAGCAAAAACGATATACATCTTTGCGGAGCTAAGTTTAAGATCAGCTTAATGTAATTTAGTAGTGATGAGCAACATGGAGCTTCATTTTCTTGGCACTTCGTCAGGCAGCCCATCGCGCAGTCGTAATGTGGCGGCGACAGCGGTGAGTTTCGAACGCAGTAAAGCTTGGCTTTTGGTGGACTGTGGAGAGGGAACTCAGCATCAGATAATGAAAAGCCAGCTTAGTCCTTATCATTTAGCTGCGATTTGCATTACCCATTTGCATGGTGACCATTGTTACGGGCTGCCTGGATTGTTGGCGGCGATGATGGTCTCTGGGCGTAAAGAGCCAGTTGACTTTATCGCGCCTAAAGCGGTCATCGCCTTCGTTCATAGCACCTTATCACTGACAGAGCTGGTGTTACCTTTTGATTTGCGCACTCATGCATTAGAAGAACTACAGTTGAGTTTGAGGCTGGAATTTTGTCAGCTTGATGTCATCGCTTTACGTCATCGCGTACCAAGCGTGGCATTTAAAATCACCGAAACATTGATCCCAAGAAAACTGCACCTCGAATTGTTAAAGGCACATGGCATAACAAGTGGGCCACATTACAACCAATTGCAACGTGGTTTCGATGTCGACTATCAAGACGCACGTTTGCGTAGCGCCGAATACAGCTACTTTAGCTGGCAACCACGCTGTGTGATTATTTGCGGCGACAATGAAAAGCCAGAATTATTGGCAAATCATTTAGCTGGTGTTGATGTGTTGGTACATGAAGCGACCTTTACCCATGCGGATCTGCATAAGGTGGGTTATCATACAGGACACAGTGATGCCAAACGTATCGCTGAATTTGCACACAAATACCAATTGCCGCATTTAGTGCTGTTTCACTTTTCCGTGCGCTATCATGCCGAAGGCATGCTTGAGCCGCTCAAGCGAGAGGCCCAACGCAGTTTCCAAGGGCAATTGACGTTGGCAGAGGATGGCCTAATTTTGCCTATCGCCAAGCAGCTGACAAAGTGATTGATGGTCACTTATTACTTGCTCAGTGTAATTTAACGCCGTTTCAACCAATACATCAATATGCTGCGGCAGCGTATCTACCGCAGCGCGTTGGAATAACAATGAACGGCGATCGCCTCGCATGTGTGCCAGCGCCAGCGCTTCACCGCACGCTTGGGCATATTGGCTAAAGCCGTCTTTGCTGGCGGCGCGTTTGCCAAATGTGATGTGCTCGGGGTCGATACCAACACGCGCATGGTGACGTGAGCGGATCAAATAATGCTCACCTTGCCACAGCGCGTCATCTAAGATGAGATCTGGGCGGCGCTGCATGCGTCTTTGACAATGTACCGTGAGATGTGCCGCATTTAACCTATTACTTGGGTGAACGTCGGCAAAATAAGCAAGTGGCGCCGCAACGCGCTGCTGTTTTATTTCAACTAAATAGCACAGTGGCAGGTCGTTTAGCGTCATGTCTTGAGGGCCAACCAGCAAATAATAGCGCCGCATATTATTAGAACCTGTGCCGGCATCAATGCGTTCAACACAGTCTAAAATCTCATCTTGCAAATACGGGGCAAAATGATGGCAAAGTGCTTGCCGTTCATTTTCAGGTAAACGTACAAAACGGGTTTCGTCTTCTTTAAAACGCAGTGGCAACTGGCTGCAATCGACTTCTTTAGCTAATGTACTTTTAGTTAAGAATGCCACGCCGCTACTTAGTCGTTGCAGACCTTTTTGCCAGCGTTTGTAGAGGATGTGCTTTTCACTAAATGCCAACAAGGCCGATTGGCTGGTGATGTGGCCTGTAAGCGAGTTTTGATTATAGGCAATGTACGCGGTTAAAAAGGCTTTCATTGCCGCTTTTACTTGCTCAGCACTCACTATCGCCTTATCGCGCTCTGGCGATTGGTCATTTATTGCCAGTTGTTTAAGGCGCACACCTTCTTGTTGCGCCAATGGCAGGCTCACCAAAAACCGCAGTAAGTCCCACACTGCATGGCCCATACAGGCATCATCAAAATCATTGGGCGCAAATATCAAGGTTTCACCATGAGCGCCTTCTTCACTGAAAAAGCCAAAATTGCTGATATGGCAATCGCCCATCACTGTGGTCAATGGTAGCGTTAACAGTGCCTCAGGCAGAGTGATAACACCTTCAGCGAGGTCGGCATAATAAACCCCCGCGCTACCGCGGAAAAAGTAAAAGGGGCTAATCGCCATTTTGCTGTGCTTATTGCTTGCTTCACTTGGACAGCTAGCATCTACCGTTTGCAATTGTTGTTGTAACCATGCCACTCGGGTCATATTGGTTTCTCCCTGTTAATCCCTAATTGCTGTTTGGCGCGCTCGACCAACGTTGTATCGACTGGTGGGGGCGTAATATCTACGCCTTGGCTGAGTTCAGTAACTAACGTTTCGAGTACTTTCACGCGGGCATACCATTTATGCTCGGCTAATATAATGTGCCAAGGTGCTGCTTGCGTATCAGTTTGGGCAAACATGTCGTCATAAGCTGTAATGTAATCTTCCCGTTTTGCTCGATTGCGTAAATCTTCTTCGGTGAGTTTCCAGCGTTTAAATGGATTGTCCAAACGTTCACTAAAGCGTTTTAGTTGCTCATCCGCACTAATATGCAAGAATAATTTGATCACTTTTACGTCGTCATCACACAATAGTCGTTCAAACTCATTAATTTCCTGATACGCTCTTTGCCATTGTGGGTTGCTTGCAAAGCCTTCAATGCGTTCCACTAGCACGCGGCCGTAATAAGAGCGGTCAAAAATGGCCAATGAACCTGCGGCCGGTAGCTTGTTAAAAAAGCGATACAAGTAATGCTTACTTTGTTCTTCAATTCCAGGGGCGCTAATGGGGTAAACTTGATAACCACGGGGGTCGAGCTTCTCGGTAATACGCCGAATGGCCCCGCCTTTGCCAGCAGCGTCCCAGCCTTCAAAAACAATCACGGCCCGACGTTTTTGATGATAATAAGCTTGCTGTACGTGCAGCAACTCGTTTTGCCAGTATTTTAAGGCTTGGCGATAGCTCTTGGTATCATCAAGTGCGGGGTGTGTTTTGGTAAAACTGGCGATGGTTAAACCTCGCTCCAGTTTGACAATTTCGCTCACGGTAGTCACAAGTTCTCCTCAATTCCTTGCTGCTTGAAGCATAGTTACAAGGAACTTACATAAAGGCAACCGCGTAACTCCACAGTAGATCAAAGTTAAGTCAAATTTGTGACAAGCAGAAAAGAAAAAAGCGACTAAACAGTCGCTTTGGGGCTCACCCTAAGGTGATAGCTAAACAAGAGTATCGAAACAATTAGCGAGCGTTAGTGCTCTCAAAAATTTTATCCGCAGAGGCAGCTACGAAGCCGGTGTACAGCTCGCCATTGGCCATAGGGTAGCGAAGAGCGAATTCATAAAAGCAACTTGGGATTGCGAATTCGCCATCGCTAAATTTTACGCTAAAGTCGTCAGCTAAAGTTGATGACTGCTCAAGTAGTACCTCAGGTGAGCCTTTGATTTCGCCACCTGAGGTGTTAAGAGGGAAGCCAGCATCTTTAAGCGCCTGATTCACCGCTTCAATGCTGGTGAAGTTAGCCAAATGGTTGATGCTGACAGTAAAGTGATTGGCGCGATAGCCCCACGCAGCCATCCAAGCAGCATACTCGCTTTCTTGTAGTAACGTTTTGTAAGTTTCATGGCTTACTTGCCAGTGCGTACCGGAATACAAAAAGTTATCTGCTGTGACCGCATCAGCATCAATTTCTGCAATCATGCTGTTAACTGTGTCTTGCAACGCAGGTGAGCATTTCTCCAACAGTAATTCAGAAATGAATACTTTAGGTTTGGTTGGGTCTTGATGCTCAAAATGTTTTGCATACAGTTTTTTTGCTTCAAAGTGGTATTCGCCGCATTCACGATAGCCAACGGCCAAAAAGTGCGCTGCTAGTTTTTCTAATCCGACTTTTGGGTGGTTGAAAGTACGTAGTGCAATGTGGTCATTGATCACGTCGTCTTGCTGTGTTGAACCTAACAGTTCATGCACCTTCACTGCTGAAGGTGTAACTGCCAGATAGTTGTCCCAAAGGTTTTTAAATAGTACGTCTACGTTGTTGTGCATAATGTTTATCCTAATACTCGGCGGCTTTTCCGCACTGTTACTCGCGTTTATCTATAAGCACGACGCGAGAAGGGTTATAACTCAAAAAACCGCACTGAGTCGCTTGCGCTAAGTTGCAGTGCATCTGCAACTTCACTACGTACTTGCAGGCAGTGCCGCGCTTCATCATAACGTGCCCAATTGGTATAAGTGGCACGAAAATCCACAAGCTTGCGATTACTAATTGCTAAGGTGGTGTTGCCTTCAATGCCATCGACAATTTCAATTGGGCACTGTACAGACTCACGCACACTGCGAATGTTATGCAGTTTAGCTTCGACTGTTGGGCCTGCATCAAATAAGTCGACGTAACCACGATGCTCAAAACCTTCTTTTTCCAACAAGCGCAGCGCTGGAATGGTTTTTTCGTGTACTTGACCTATTACCGCTTGCGCCTCTTCACTGAGCAAGTTGACATAAATCGGGTGCTTAGGCATTAGCTCAGCAATGAAGACCTTGTTGCCAAGACCCACTAAGTGATCTGCAACTGGAAAATCGATACTGAAAAAGTGCGCTTGTAACCATTCCCAAAATGGCGAATGGCCTTGCTCATCATTTACGCCACGCATTTCTGCGATAACGCGCTCAGAAAAACGGTCACTGTGATCGGCCATAAACAAAAAGCGCGAACGTGACAAAAAGCGACCCGCTAAGCCTTTACGGTGATCGGGACGTAAAAATAAGGTGCAGATCTCCGTGGCGCCGGTGTAGTCGTTACACATAGTCAATACTTCAACTGTGTTGTAAACGTTTAGCGTTGGTGAATGATGCACTGATTTGCTTTTGTAGTAATGATACAAAGGCACGTCCATTCCTACCGCAGCTTCAATTGCTGTGGTGCCAAGAATGGTTTTGTTTTCGTGATCTTCTAATACAAATAAGTAGCCTTCATCGTGAGGGCGAACCACGGACTTTTCGAAACTTTGCATCGAGCGCGTAATTTTGTTGCTGAGTTTATTGTCATCAACCGGTAAAGAAGTAAAGCCCGGTCCAGACTCCTCAGCAATCATACGTAACGAGGCGAAATCTTGTTGTGTTATCGGTCTTAATACTTTCATCATCAACTCCAAACGGAGCGCTTGGCTCCACTTGATGAGAATAGGGTATTAACCATTAACCACATCGGCAACGGCTTTCTCAAACAGGGCAAGGCCCGCTTTAATGTCTTCGTCTGGGATCACCAGGGACGGGGTAAAGCGCACGACATTGGTGCCCGCAACTAATACCATGAGTTTGTGCTTTGCTGCAGCCAACAGGAAATCACGCGCACGGCCTTCAAATGCTTGGCTCATCACGGCGCCGAGTAAGAGGCCTTCACCGCGAATTTCGCTAAAAGCGTGGTACTTGTCATTGATAGCTTGCAAACCACTACGGAAGAGTTCCGATTTGGCTTTAACGCCATCAAGCACAGCTGGAGTATTAACGGTATCAAAAGCCGCTTCTGCTACTGCACAAGCGAGTGGGTTACCACCGTAAGTTGAACCGTGGGTGCCTACTTTTAGGTAGCTGGCAATTTCAGTTGTCGTCAACATCGCACCGATTGGGAAACCACCCCCTAAAGCTTTGGCAGTAGAGAGGATATCCGGCGTAACACCTAAACTTTGGTAAGCATATAAGTGACCAGTACGACCAACACCCGTTTGTACTTCATCAAAAATCAACAGTGCATTGTGTTTATCACACAGTTCGCGAACGGTTTGAGCAAATTCCTGCGTTGCCGGTAAAATACCGCCTTCGCCTTGAATCGGCTCCATCATTACAGCGCACGTATTGTCGTTGATCAGCGCTTTAAACGCTTCGATATCGTTAAAATCACAATGCACCACGTCTTGTGGTTTTGGTCCAAAACCATCTGAGTAAGCTGCTTGACCGCCAACAGTTACGGTGAAGAAAGTACGACCGTGGAAGCTTTTCGTAAAAGAGATGATTTGTGTTTTGCTACTAGAGAATTTCTCGATAGCGTAGCGACGCGCCAATTTTAATGCCGCTTCGTTTGCTTCGGCGCCAGAGTTGGCAAAATACACTTTGTCGGCAAAGGTGCTGTCGGTCAGTTTTTTCGCAAGACGTAAAGCCGGTTCGTTAGTCATCACGTTAGACAAGTGCCACAGTTTCTCACCTTGCGTTTTTAACGCATTAACCAGTGCTGGGTGACAATGACCTAAGCAGTTAACTGCGATACCGCCGGCGAAGTCGATATACTCTTCACCGTTTTGATCCCAAATGCGCGACCCTTGACCTTTAACTGGGATCACCTCAGATGGATTATAGTTAGGGACCATAACGCTATTGAACAATTCGCGGTTTACTTGCATGACGACTTCCTCATAATTTTGAACGGGCTGAGTATGTTAATTTTGTTAGCTCAGCGAATTAACTTCATTATCAAGCCGTTTTAGATAAAATTGCAGTGTTAAATTGTAAAATATGCTATAATAAAATGCCAAATTGATAGGTTTTGGTGTCAAAATGATAAGTGAACAAGACGAAAGGTTATTAGGACTGCTGCGCGCTGATGCAAGAATGAGCATTACTGATCTTGCCAAACAGCTTAATGTATCGCGGGCAACGGTGCAAAATCGTATCACGCGGCTACAACAAACTGGGGTTATTAAAGGCTATCGGGTAGAATTTGGTGGACACTACGCCAATGCCTTGGTCTCAGCCCATGTATCGATAAAAGTACGACAAAAACTCACCACAAAAACCAACTTGGCGCTTAAGCAAATGCGCAATATTTCGGCACTTTATGCCATTAGCGGTGAATATGACTTGATTGCAGTAGTGTCAGCACAAAATTTAGAACAGCTTAGTCATTTGCTAGATGAAATAGGCAACTTAGATGGCGTTGAGCGAACGACCTCATCCGTTATCTTAGAGACTAAATTCGAACGCTAGCTTTGCGGTAACCACACACTCGTGCCCGTACTGGCGATATGGTTGACGTTGCCATTAAGCACTTTGTGCCCCACCTTACTGGGTGATTGAGGACGACTAACCAAATAGCCTTGCACACAACTGATACCGATGTTTTTAACCAGCTCAAACTGGTCAATACGCTCAACCCCTTCGGCGACAATTTTAAGCCCAAGTTGCTTTCCTAGCTCACTGATAGAGTTTAGGATTTTATGATATTTGGGGTTGTCTCTGGCCTGCGCAATAAATTGTTTATCAATTTTAATCACATCGATGGGCAGATCTGCTAAGGTGCTCAACGAACTAAATCCGGTCCCAAAATCGTCAATAGCAATAGTGACACCAATCTGCCGACAGCGCTCCAATTCTTCGATGATTTGCTTGCTTGCCGTGATTAGAGTTGATTCGGTAATTTCCAGCATCAAAGCGCTCGCTGGTAAAGACGTAGTGTGTAGTGCAGCCTGCACCCAAGTAAAAATTTCGCGATGCTTAAGTTGTACGCCAGAGACATTGACCGAGACTTTGACTTTTTTCATCCCAGCTTTATGCCAAGCTGCCATTTGTCGACATGATTCTTCTATGATCCAATCGCCAAGGCTTAAAATTAGATTGGTTTCTTCGGCAATAGGGATAAATTCACTGGGGGGAATTGCCCCTTCGATTGGGTGCTGCCAGCGGATCAAGGCTTCAAAATAATCTATCGCACAATCTTCAACATGTACAATCGGCTGAAAGCTAAGATAAAAACTCTGCGCTGCAATCGCTAACCGTAATTCTTCCAACAGATAATGATAGCGCCTCAACTTGCTACCCATTTCCGGTGAGTAAACGCGGAAAATACCACGGCCATCGGCTTTGGCACGGTACATCGCAACATCGGCCATTTGCAGCAGAGCTTGTGGGTTGGCTGCCGAGTCTGGGTAAACCGCGATACCAATACTGGCGCTGATTTTGACCAGTTTGTTGCCAAGCACAAAATCTTTTTCGATGTCGTTGAGAATATTCTGCGCAACTTGAATACAAAAATCGCTGTCGTCGGCATTGGCAATAAACAATGAAAACTCATCACCGCCAAGACGTGCTAAGTTGCATTCTAACTGCTGTGGGAAGTTTTGGCTGGCCGCTGAGCTTAAATCATAAACCGACACTAAATGGAGTAACCTTGCTGCGACTTGAATTAAGACTTCATCACCGAAACTATGGCCAAAGGAGTCGTTGACTTGCTTAAAACCATCCAGATCGATAAACAGCAGGGCACAACTGCTGTGGTTGGCCTCAGCAATACGCAATTGCTGTTCAAGGTGTTTGATATAAGCATGCCTGTCGATAAGTTGAGTCAGTTTGTCTTGATACACCGACAGCGCCTGACAATGTTGTAACTGTTCAGCGTGCTCTTTAAGTAGCACTACATTGTCTTCGAGTGCAGCAAAAGCGGTGGTTTTTACTGCGATTGGGCTGCGTCCGCCAAGCTTAAAAACAATTTGCTGCACCTGTTGTAGCAGCGCTGCAACGAGGGGCTGCTCTTGCCAATTTTGCTGCATATGAGTGCGCCACAACCAAGCCAGCATAAAATTAACTGCAATAATTAACCAAAACGATGTGTACTCAAATACTTGTAAGATCAAACTCGTTAGCGTAATGGCATTGATCTGTAAGGCGTTGCTAGACACTTCTAAATATAGATGCTGATCTGCACTAAAAACCGTATTACCACCAAAGAGTGTGGTTAGCCATGCGTAGGTTTCAATGGGTTGATTTAGTTCAATGGCAACTAACACATCATGATTAATCGGCAAACCAGCGCGGCTGATTACTAGCATCAGCAATAACCAAAAGGCCGCACTGCTGCCTAATATCAGCAATAAAATAGCAGTGAAATAGAGGCGGCGATTGGGCATCTGATCCGTTCCGTTAAAACAGCAGGTGTGACAGTTTATTAAGCTGTGTACAGTCCTTTGCAATGACCAAAACTGAAGGACATATTAAAGCAACCCTTGCCAAACTAAGTTTATTTACTTAACAGAGGATAGCATGTATACCAGTTCCAGACGGCTTCAGGTCGTTTGGATGACGTAGACAGACTTCAAGATGACATCACACGAAAGTTTTACCTTTTTACACCCTTTATGTGTTGAATTCAATGACTCAATACTAATCTAACTCACAAACAGAGCAGGGCACATGTCAGTTACTGATTTACATCAACATTTAGTTAAATTCACTTTACAGTCAGTGTTTGCTGAACTAGCTTATTTAACGTCTCTCTCACATCTTGGTCTAACAATTGCTCTCGTTCAAAGGACACAGTGAAAAATGAGTAAATTACTCACCTGACCCTATTGATGCACCAATATAGTGCGCCATCGGGTGATATTTGCACTGTCATAATGCGTAAATAATCTTTTGATTTACTGCAGTTAGGAGATCACAGCTCCCGTTTTACCATTTAGTGAATTTAATTTGGACTTCTTGCTGCTCTTTTTTAGACGTGAGTGGTTGGGCATCGGCAGTTAAAGTCGCGCCTGAAATTAAATCCAACCTACTGGTATAGAAGTAGTTTACGGCACTGTGGCAGGTAATAGACTGATAAAGTTTGATTGGAGCCAGCGATGTTGACAAAACGTTTCTTTAAAACCAAAGATGAAGCCGAAGTAACCTTTGAACATGCCTTTCCCGATGCTAGCAGCGTTGCCTTAGTTGGTGATTTTACTGATTGGCAACCAGTGGAAATGAAATTTTCGAAAAAAGAGGGTGTGTATAAAGTTAAACAACGTTTGCCAGTAGATCAGCAATTTAGCTACAAGTATTTACTAGATGGTGAATTGTGGCAAAACGATCATGCCGCAGATGCATACGTACCAAATGGCTTGGGTGGTGATAATAGTTTAGTTAATACCGCCCGTTGCGATTAGCTGGAGCCTGAATGGATACACTTTCGCAAGCCTTTTATCTTCATGGTATTGGTTATGAGTTCACCAAATACACCGGTGAATATGTGGTATTTGCGCCCGAGGTGAGGCGCAAAGCGTTAAGCTGCTTTGGTATTAACTGTGATGATCTTGATGATTTAGCGGTTCGGAATTTTCAGTTAGATATTGAGCCTTGGACCAAGTTAGTTGGTGCCGTTACCTTAGTGACGGCGCCGGATAATTTGCTGCATGTCAGAGTGGCCAGCCAGCTAGTGTCTAAACCGTTAACTATTACTATCAGTGTGCTTGATTATCAGGCTGAGTTCGATTTAGCGACTGCCAAGGAAACAGGGAATTACCGCTTTGAAGATAGCTACTTTTTGGAGCTTGCTGTTGCCTTGCCAGTGTTGCCTGCCGGATATTATCCTGCGAAACTGCAATTAGGTGACATAGTCACAGAAACTGAGCTTTGGTGTGTCCCTGCTACCTGCTATCAGCCAAAACAACTTGGCCGTGTCGCAGGTTTGTCTCTGCAGCTATATACCCTGCGTAGTGACCGTAATCTTGGTATTGGTGATTACTATGATTTGCGTGATTGCATCGAACATGCAGCCAAGGCGGGCTTACAATATGTGTTGTTAAATCCGCTACATTTGTTGTTTGTCGATGAACCCGAAATCGCGAGCCCGTATAGCCCAGAACACCGCTGTTGGCAAAATCCGCTCTACATTGCTTTGGAAGGGGCAATAGCCCTGCTGCAAGATACTCAGCAAGCGATTTTTAATGCGCAGCTTAGTGAAGCGCAACAAGCTTCGCATAAGACTGAGCAGTTTATTGATTATAGCCAAGTGAGCACCACCAAGTTAGCTATGCTAAAAGCGATTTTCCGTTGTTTTGTGGAACAGGGTGAAAGTGAACCATTCACACGTTTCAAACACGACAATACGAAGTTGCTACAAGAGTTAAAAACAACTGACACGGACTTTACCGCCTTCTTGCAATGGCTTTGTGAGCAGCAGTTAAACGAATGCCAACAAGCGGCTAAAGCATTCGGTATGAGCATTGGTTTGGTGAACGACTTAGCTGTTGGATGTGGGGAAAGAAGCGCAGAATATCAAGCGAATAAATCGCTTTTCGCGCAAGGTGCGCACGTAGGCGCACCACCCGACCCATGGGCTGAAGCTGGGCAAGATTGGGGGCTACCCGCTTTAAATCCGCAGCAATTGGCCGCTCAGAATTTTGCTTATTATCGCCAGTTGATTAAAGCCAATATGCAAAGCGTTGGCGCATTGCGTATCGACCATGTGATGGCATTAAGACGATTGTGGTGGTGTTTTACGCTTGAAGATGGGCAGAAATCGGGCTGTTATGTTTACTATCCGTTTGAGCAACTCTTAGCGATATTAAAAATTGAATCGCACCAATATCAAAATATGGTGATTGGTGAAGACTTAGGGGTGGTGCCGCCTGAGGTAAAAAGTGCTTTAAGAGCGTCAGGAATATTCTCCAACATTCTGTTTTATTTTGAAAAAGATCATGACGGCCGCTTTTTAGGGCATGAACATTATCGTGACGATGCGTTATTGATGATAGCCAATCACGATGTGCCGCCTTTTGTTGGTTGGTGGCAACAGCAAGACATCGACATTCGTCACACCTACGGTCTGATCAGCACAGAGAAAGCGGCATCATTACGTGTTGAGCGCGACACCGAAAAAGCAAAATTAGTCGATTGGTTAAAAGCCTATGGTCGCGATGAGGTGGCTTTGGACAGTGCCCCAACGGCAGTTTATGCCAGCTTATTAGAAACATTAGCAGCATCACAAAGCAAATTGCTCACTATTCAACTCGACGACCTCGATGGTGCGACTATTCCAGTGAACATTCCTGGGACGGATAAAGAATTCCCTAATTGGCGGCGTCGTTTAAATGGAACGGTTGCTGATATTTTTAGTCGCAATCAGCACTTGCTTGCCAACGTAATGCAGTTAAGGAAAGGCCATGCCTAACTCAGTAGTTGAGAAATCTTTGTTATCATTTTTATCAGCCCAAGCCGATGCGCTAGCGCATGGACAATGCCGTGATCCGTTTGCGGTGCTGGGAGCGCATCAAATTGATGCCCAATCTATGCAAGTGCGCGCTTATTTACCAACCGCACAAGCTGCGACTTTGTATTGCGACAAAAACAGTTTTAGCATGAATCGTGTGACTAATCAGCCCGCATTTTTTTGTGCGGATGTGCCGCTTGCTGATTACACACCAGACTATACGCTAGGCGTGGTTTACGATGAACAGGAGTTTTTACAGCTCGACCCATATCGTTTTAGCGCTGCTTTAGATAACGATGCGGCTTATTTATTTAACGAGGGTAATCTTGAATACAGTTATCGCCATTTGGGTGCACATTTTGTCACTCAACAAGGGGTTGCTGGGGTGCGCTTTTGTGTATGGGCTCCGAATGCCAAATGCGTCGCCGTGATTGGTGAATTTAATGGTTGGAATTACACCCAGCATCCGATGCGTTTGCATCCTGCGAGTGGTATTTGGGAGCTATTTATTCCAGCGCTTAAGGCAGATCAAGCCTATAAATTTTCGATTTTGCGCCACGATGGGGCGCGTAGTGATAAAGCTGACCCTTATGCCTTCAAAATGCAACAGGCTCCGGGCAGTGCCAGCCTGTTACAACCGCAGCTTAGCGTTAAAGCTCGCGATGATAAATGGTTACAAGCACGTGCAAACGCTAATCATGTTGACGCTCCTATTAGTATTTATGAAGTCCACCTAGGCTCGTGGAAACGCCTCACTGAAGAAGGCAATCGCTACTTGACCTATCGCGAATTGGCTGATGATTTAGTCGGTTATGTGAAGGCTTTAGGGTTTACGCACATTCAATTGATGCCTATCAGCGAATATCCATTTGATGGCTCTTGGGGATATCAGCCCGTCGGCATGTTTGCGCCAACCAGTCGCTTTGGCAGTTATGCGGACTTTATCTACTTCGTTGAAGCTTGCCAAGATGCAGAGCTAGGTCTGTTAATTGACTGGGTGCCGGGGCATTTTCCATCCGATCCACATGGTTTGCATTTGTTTGATGGTACGCATTTGTACGAGCATGCCGATAAGCGACAAGGCTTTCATCCAGATTGGAATACCTATATCTACAACTACGACCGCCCAGAAGTGCAGTCATTCTTGCTTGGCAATGCAATGTACTGGCTGCAGGAGTTTAAACTCGATGGGTTACGGGTGGATGCGGTGGCTTCAATGCTCTACCTCGACTACAGCCGCAAAGATGGAGAATGGGTGCCCAATTGTTATGGTGGTCGCGAAAACTTAGGTGCCATTGCTTGCTTGAAGAAAGTTAATGCTCGCAGCTACGGTCGTAACAAACACATCATGATGGTTGCCGAAGAATCTACCGCATGGCCAAGCGTAACAGGCTCTACGGAACACAATGGCCTTGGTTTTGGTTATAAATGGAATATGGGCTGGATGAATGACACGCTCTCTTATATGCACCGTGATCCAGTGCATCGTAAGTTCCATCATCATGAGATCACCTTTTCCATGGCTTACGCCTACAGCGAAAACTACATTCTGCCGCTGAGTCATGACGAAGTAGTGCATGGTAAAGGCGCGTTATTGTCAAAAATGCCGGGCGATGATTGGCAGCAGTTTGCCAATTTGCGCGCTTACTATGCGTTTATGTTTGCGCATCCGGGTAAAAAGTTACTGTTTATGGGCAGTGAACTGGCGCCACGCGAGGAATGGAACCACAACCTTGGCTTGAATTGGTCGTTACTTGATAGCACGCCACATCGCGCGGTGTCAGACACCATTCGGGCATTAAACCATGTCTATCGTCACACCCCTGCACTTTATGAAAATGACACCCGACCAGCGGGATTTCAGTGGATAGACTGCCATAACAGTGAGCAAAGTATTATCAGCTTTGCGCGCTTTGGTAAGAACAAGCGCGATTTAGTGGTTGTGGTTGCACATTTTACCCCTGAAGTGTATCACCAGTATCGTTTAGGGGTGCCAGAGGCGGGCCATTATGAGGTGGTATTTAACTCAGATAGCAGTGAGCTATATGGTTCGGGTACTTCACCCGTTGCGCATCCTCAAGGGTTGTTACAAAGTCAGCCTATCGCCGCACATGGTTTTGCGAACAGTATCGAAATCACCATAGGACCTTTGTGTACCGTGTATTTTAGAAAGTTGGCTGGTTAACATTATGATGAGTTCAGTGCGCGGCGTACCACGACCACTGGGCGCCACTCAGATTGAGGATGGAGTCAATTTTGCGGTTTTTGCCCCTAAAGCAACTTCAGTAACGTTATGCTTGTTTGATGCCAGCGGCCATAGCGAAATTGCACAGATCCCTTGTGTTCGTCATGAAGGGGGCTTTTGGAGCATTAAGGTCACACCGCTGGCTGAAGGCGCGCTTTACGGTTATCGTGTCGATGGGCCGTATGAGCCAGAACGTGGTTTATTATTTAATCGCAATAAATTGCTGCTTGACCCCTATGCTAAGGACCTGCACGGCGAGTTTACGTGGAGCGAACGTCACTTTTGCCATTTGCCTAAAGGCACCCTCAGCCTGTCAGACAACGCCATTGATATGCCTAAATGCAAAGTCGTGTGGCCGGCAAAATATGATGGCAAACGTCCTAACCATCCTTGGGCGAAGACTTTAGTCTACGAATGCCATGTCAAAGGCGCGACCATTCGTAATCAAGACATAGCTGCGGACAAACGCGGTAAATTTTTGGGTTTATGTGACCCAGCCTTTATTGATCATATCAAACATTTAGGTGTTACTGCGCTTGAGCTGTTACCCAGCCAGGCGTTTATCAGTGAGCAGTTCTTGACCATGAAAGGGCTGCAAAATTACTGGGGCTACAATACGCTCGGGTTTTTTATTCCTCATAAAGCCTACTTGTGTAAAGGCGATATTCGTGAATTCCAGCAAATGGTTAAGACTCTGCACGCGGCAGGTATCGAAGTGTTGTTGGATGTGGTTTATAACCATACCGCTGAAGCTGGGATGGACGGGCCAACGTTGTCGTTCAAAGGGTTCGATAATCTTGCATATTATCGCACTGTACCCGGTAAACCCGATGCGTATATCAACGACACAGGCTGTGGTAATACCATCAATATTGACCATCCGGTAGTGCTACAGTTAATCACCGACAGTTTGCGTTACTGGGTCGAAGTGATGGGCGTTGATGGCTTTCGTTTTGACTTAGCGACCATTCTTGCCCGCAACTCAGGTGGCTATAACAGCGCTCACACCTTTTTACAGACCTTAGCGCAAGACCCGATTTTACAGAAAGTGAAGCTTATCGCAGAGCCTTGGGATATAGGCCCCGGTGGTTATCAGCTCGGCGCGTTTCCTGCGCCTTGGCGAGAGTGGAACGATAAATTTCGCGACACCGTAAGACGCTTTTGGCGCGGCGATCAAGGTGTATTGCCTGAGCTTGCCAAACGTATTCATGGTTCTCACGATGTGTTTGAGCACAATATCCGCGGCCCGTTGAACAGCATTAATTTTATTACCAGTCATGATGGTTTTACGCTTGCTGATTGGGTGAGTTACGAGCGTAAACACAACGACGTGAACGGTGAGCAAAATCGCGACGGCCACAGTGAGAATTTTTCTTTCAACTGCGGGGTTGAAGGGTTTACCACGGCGGCAGATATCTCAGCGCTGCGTCTCAAAATGCAGAAAAATGCCTTAATGACCCTACTGGTAGCCAAAGGCGTGCCGATGCTCAGCGCTGGTAGTGAGTTCGGTCATTCACAAAGTGGCAATAACAATGCCTATTGCCAAGACAATGTCACCAGTTGGCTGGCGTGGAAAGGCACTCAAAAACATCATGCTTTGAGTCATTTTATTCATGATGTGATTCGAGTTCGTCGCCAGTTTTCGCTGTTTTCTAATCCTTTTTATGTTCACAAAGACGATGTGCGGTTTGCAGTGCAGTGGTACACCGAACAAGGTGAGGTAATGCAAGAACATCACTGGCATGAGCCAGAACGCAAGTGGTTATCATGTGCGCTGGTTGATAAAAAATTACAGCAATCCGTACTTTTAATACTCAATGCCAGTGACCGCGCAGTGAACGTAACATTACCCGCGCCGCCTGTACCTTCACCGTGGCAATTGGCACTGACCAGCAGTATTCGGCACGAGGGTAGTATGACAGCAACAAAATTTTTAATGTGCGAAAAAAGCAGTTGGTTATTTACCGCAACTAAACAAGCCAGTATTTCAGGGGATAAGCAATGACAAAGGCAAATAGTACAACGGACGAGACGATTGAAGCGGGCGCAGTGTGCATTGTAAAACACTGGCTTGATGCGCCAAAAATTGACGAAAATACTCTCGCGGACGATTTAACACGCCATTTTTACTATACCCTTGGCCGCGATAAAGTAGGCGAGTCCCATCTCTATCTTTATAACGCATTGGCGCTGACTATTCGCGACCGTTTGGTGGCGCGCTGCCGTGCAACAAGACAACATTTACATAAACAAAAGACCCGTCAAGCGGCTTATCTGTCGTTGGAGTTTTTGATGGGGCGGGCACTTGGTAATGCGCTATTGAATTTGGACATGACCGATAGTAGCCGCGCAGCACTTAGCGAATACTGTACCTCACTAGAGCGTGTAGCTGAGGCTGAGCATGACGCTGGTTTAGGTAATGGTGGCCTTGGGCGCTTAGCAGCTTGCTTTTTAGATAGCTGCGCAAGTTTAGGCTTACCGGTAATGGGCTACGGGATCCGCTATGAATACGGCATGTTTAACCAGTCTATCGACAATGGTCATCAAATTGAGCAGCCTGATAATTGGCTGCGCGAAGGTCATCCGTGGGAATTAAGTGCACCTGAGCAAGCGGTGCGGATCAAATTCTTTGGTCATGTAGAAATCTATAAAGATAAAAATGGCCGAGAGCATCGCGCTTGGGTTGGCACTCAAGATGTACTGGCGGTGCCTTACGATGTGCCAGTGCCTGGGTATCGTAACGAGGTGGTCAATACGTTAAGGCTGTGGAAGTCAGAAGCCACAGATGAATTTGACCTCTCAGAGTTTAACGCGGGTAGTTATTCAGAAGCGGTAGCAAGAAAGAACCTCGCTGAGCAGATCACTATGGTGCTTTACCCCAATGATGCCAGTGAAAACGGCAAAGAGCTGCGCTTGCGTCAGCAATATTTTCTCTCTAGCGCTAGCCTTCAAGATATTTTGCGAACTTGGGTAAGCCGTTACGGTGAAGATTTTAGTGATTTTGCTCAGTACCATGTCTTTCAACTTAACGACACTCACCCAAGCATTGCGGTTGCTGAATTAATGCGGCTGTTATTGGATGAATATGAGCTCGATTGGGACGCTGCTTGGCAAATCACCAGCACGACGATGGCGTACACTAATCATACTTTGTTGCCAGAAGCCTTAGAGCGTTGGTCAGTGCCACTATTTGCCAAACTATTACCAAGACTGCTTGAAATCATTTACGAGATCAACGCCAGATTCTTGGCCGAAGTTGCTTTACATTGGCCAGGCGACCACGACAAGCAACGTCAGCTGTCGATTATTGAAGAAGGCCCTGTGCAACATGTGCGTATGGCCTATTTGGCGATTGTCGGTTCGTTCTCGGTGAACGGAGTTGCGGCGCTTCATACCGAACTCTTGAAACAAGGTTTGTTCAATGATTTTTACCAGTTGTGGCCGCAAAAATTCAACAATAAAACCAATGGCGTGACACCACGGCGTTGGTTAGCACACTGTAACCCAGGTTTAAGCCAGTTGATTGGCAGTAAAATCGGTGCTAATTGGGTAGCTGACTTCAGTCAAATCAGCAAATTGCGTGATCTTGCCGGAGATAAAGCTTTCCAACAACAGTGGCGCGAAGTGAAACAAGCCAACAAACAGCGTTTGGCTGCGTTTGTCAAAGCGAGAACTGGCGTTGAATTTGATGTCGGTATGCTGTTTGACGTGCAAGTTAAACGTATCCATGAATATAAGCGGCAGTTACTCAATGTACTGCACGTTATTCACCTCTATGACCGTATCGTGCGCGGTGATGTCGAGCAATTTGTCCCAAGATGTGTGTTATTTGGTGGCAAAGCTGCGCCCGGTTATTACATGGCGAAAAAAATCATCAAGCTCATCAATAATGTGGCAGATGTCATCAACAAAGATCCTCGCTGCGAGCAGTTGCTTAAGGTCGCATTTGTGCCTAACTACAATGTATCGGCAATGGAAGTGATTTGCCCTGCTACCGACTTATCCGAGCAAATTTCAACTGCGGGTAAAGAGGCATCGGGTACCGGCAATATGAAGTTTATGATGAATGGTGCCATTACCATAGGGACTTTAGACGGCGCCAATATTGAGATCCGTGATGCCGTTGGCGCCGAAAACTTCTTCTTATTTGGCGCCAAAGCCGAGCAGGTTGAGGAAATCAAACGGCACTACAATCCGAGTCAGCTTATCGCTGCCGATGAAGATTTAGCACGGGTTATGGCACTACTTGAGTGCGGCCACTTTAACCTGTTTGAGCCTCACTTATTTGACGACATCATTGCTGCAATTCGCAGCCCAAATGATCCGTGGCTGGTTGCCTACGATTTTCCAAGCTACGTGCAGCAACAGCAACACGCAGCGCTGCTCTACCATGACCAGGACGCTTGGACACGGATGAGTATATTAAACACCGCAGCAAGCGGCATATTTTCCAGTGATAGAACCATTCAACAGTATAGTGATGAGATCTGGCGGTTAACCCCGATGTAGTGCGAGTTCTCAACAGGATTATGGAGATAATAAATGCCAAACTATGCAAATCGATATATCAGTAATTTAACTCGCGAGACCTACGCTTTAATTCTGGCAGGGGGACGTGGTTCGAGATTACATGAACTCACCAATTGGCGTGCTAAACCGGCCGTCTATTTTGGTGGTAAACACCGTATTATTGACTTCCCACTATCGAATTGCATCAATTCAGGGATCCGCCGTGTAGGGATTGCAACCCAATATAAATCACACTCTTTGATCCGTCATGTGAGTCGCGCGTGGGGTCATTTCAAGAAAGAACTGGGTGAATCAGTTGAGATCTTACCTGCGTCACAGCGTTATGGTGATGAATGGTATTGCGGAACGGCAGATGCAGTATTCCAAAATATGGACATTATTCGTCACGAACTGCCAAAATACGTGATGATCCTTTCTGGTGACCATGTTTATCGCATGGATTATGGCGGCTTATTGGCAAAGCACGTTGAAACGGGCGCCGATATGACAGTATGTTGTATCGAAGTAGCCTGCGAAGAAGCGGCAAACACCTTTGGTGTGATGACGGTTGACGAAAACAAGCGCGTACGTCGTTTTGACGAAAAACCAGCTGAACCTTCAGCCATTCCAGGTAAGCCTGGCATGTGTTTAGCTTCAATGGGCAACTATGTGTTCAACACCGAGTTTTTGTTTGAACAGTTACGCCGAGACGCGGAAAAAGAAGGTTCAGGCCGCGATTTTGGTCACGATATTATTCCCGCTATTATTGAAGAACATAATGTGTTTGCGTTTCCGTTTCGCGATCCTAGTCATGAAGGTCAACCGTATTGGCGTGACGTAGGGACATTGGATTCTTTCTGGGAAGCCAATATGGAGCTGGTAATGCCAGAGCCGCAACTGGATTTATATGATCCAAGTTGGCCAATCTGGACTTATCAAGAGCAATTGCCACCGGCTAAGTTTATTTTTGATGATGATGATAGACGTGGTATGGCAGTAGACTCAACCGTATCCGGCGGCTGTATTATTTCCGGCTCTTTGGTGCGTCGTTCATTGCTATTTTCTAACGTCCATGTGCACTCATATTGTGAAATCGAACAATCTGTAGTGTTACCCGGAGCGGTAATTGAACGCCATTGTCGTATCCGCAAAGCCATTATTGACCGCAGCTGCCATATTCCAGAAGGCATGCGAATTGGCTATGATGAGGAAGAAGACAAGAGAAATGGTTTTAGAGTCACTAAAAAGGGCATTGTGCTGGTCACGCGCGACATGTTAAACGCGCTACAGCAAAAGTCTCGTTAATGGTTTAGCAATATACCCAGTTTACTTTGCGTTGCAGTGTCGGAAGGCGAACAGTGAAAAGTTCCAAAAATACAGATTTACTATGTGTTTGGGGCGAGCTGTGCAGCCAACAGCGCTGCAACTTCAAGTAACAAGGGTACAATAATTAGAATAAGGCGCAGTATGCATATAGTGATGGTGGCAGCGGAAAATGATGCGTTGCCAAATTGTAAAGTGGGTGGCGTTGCGGATGTGATCCGTGACGTACCTTATGCTCTAACCGAGTTGGGGCATCAGGTGAGTGTCATCGTGCCCGATTACGGCCAGCACCAGTTGCAGCGACACTTTGTTGCAGATATCGCCGTGCCTTTTCGCCAGCACCTTGAAACCGCCACTTTGTGGCGTGTCGAGGTAGCTGACAACCGAGTTGCTCAGTATGTGATAAGCCATTCGCTATTTAGCGAACACGGTGGGGAAATTTATTGTAATGATACAGGTGAGCGGCCATTTGCTACCGACGCCAGCAAATTTGCATTTTTCTCTGCAGCGGTGTGTGAAGCATTAGAGCATGACTTTGTGGCTGCAGTGGATTTACTGCATTTACATGATTGGCATGCCGCAACGGTTGCTGTGTTGGCGCGTTTTAGTGGTCGATTTAGTAAGATAAACCACTTCCGCACCATTTACACGGTGCACAATCTTGCATTGCAAGGAGTGCGGCCATTCAAAGGCGATGATTCAAGTCTAGAGGCTTGGTTTCCAACCTTAAGTTATGATGGCCAACGTATTTGTGACCATGGTTACCCACACTGTTATAACCCAATGCGTGCAGGGATAGTGTTAGCGGATAAAGTGCATGTGGTTTCGCCGACCTATGCGCGCGAAGTATTAAGGCCAAGCGTACCTGAGTTTGGCTTTTTTGGTGGTGAACGGCTTGAGCTAGATATGATAGACGCCGAGCGTCACGGGCGTTTAATTGGGGTGCTGAATGGCTGTAATTATCCTGATTCTGCGCCGGAAGCTGCCAATTGGACGCGGTTTTTTAACGATGCCGAAGCGCAACTATTTAATTGGATGGCGAAATTTGGTGAGTTAAAAACCGCCTACTACCTTGCCCACCAAAGAATTTTGCAGTGGCGCCAGCAAGCGATAGCAGGCCCTGTGGTGACTATGGTGGGGCGTTTAACGGATCAAAAAGCGCTGCTTCTACGCCAGCCATTCGAGCGTCATTTAGTGTTGGATGCAATCGCTAAACGTGTTGCAGCAGCAAAAGGCCGAGTGGTTATTTTAGGTTCGGGTGATGGCTATCTTGAGTATCTATTCACGCAAGTGATGGCAAGAAATCCCAACGTACTCTTTTTGAATGGCTATGGCCATGGCATTGGCGAGGCTTTGTATGACCTTGGTGATTTATTTTTGATGCCAAGTTCTTTTGAGCCTTGTGGAATTAGTCAAATGCTGGCGATGCGAGCAGGGCAGCCATGTTTAGTGCATCAAGTTGGTGGTTTGAATGATACCGTGCAGCACGGCGTAACGGGCTTCACGTTCAGCGGTGAGAATCTTACAGAGCAAGTTAGCGAGTTAATTAGCTGCTGTGACGAGGCGCTTAATATGCTTCAGCATGCGCCAGAAACTTATCACAACATTTGTGCTCAGGCGAAAGGACAACGCTTTAGTTGGCAAAGTGTTGCCGAACAATATGTTGACCGACTATATCGTTGAGATTGTTGCCATATAAGCAAAGAAAGCCTTGCTTATATGGTTCCATTCTAGGTAAAAGTGGTGGTTGTTTATTTATTGCTCACTCTCATACCAAATACTGAAATATCATCAAAAAGCAAGTGAAGTTAATGAGTTAGTTTCATATTTACGCTTTTAGGTTTAAAATATCTGTTAGTTACAGACTAAAGTATTGCATTTACGGATAAATAACACTTTTCTAGCATGTTTAGACTATGCTTGAGTGGAATTTGTCGGATTGCTCTATGAGGAGCCAAACTTGAAGGTGTTTGTCGCGCGTCAGCCGATATTTAACAGAAAGCAACAAGTAGTTGCTTATGAATTGTTGTTTAGAGACGGGCAAAGTAATAGCTTTCCAAATATTTCCGACGACAAAGCAACGGCTAGGCTGATTATGGACAATCAACTTAACTTAGGTACACGTTACCTAACCTCTGGTAAAAAGGCGCTAATTAACATTGGCCCTGACTCCCTCCGGCAAGAATTGAGCTATTTTTTGCCGCAGAAAGATGTGATCCTTGAGTTATTGGAATCCATAACGCCCACCAATGAAAACTATCAACTGGTACGTGGCTTATTCCATAACGACTATCGCCTGGCGCTAGATGACTTTCAGTATTGTGAACAGTGGGAGCCTTTTTTAAAGCTGATGCGATTGATTAAATTCGACATCATGCAAACACCTCTCAACGACATTAGTGAAGTGGTTGACGACTTAAGACAACGCAAAAATCTCAAGTTGCTGGCAGAGAAAGTGGAAACACTGGAAGAGTTTGAACAAGCCAAAGCCATGGGGTTTCATTTTTTTCAAGGTTACTTCTTTGCTAAGCCGCGCATGATTGAGCAAAACGATATTGAGATCAATTATGCCATCGCGCTGCTTATTTATGGCGAAGTGCTGCGCCCTAATATGAACATCAACCGTATCGCTGAGCTGTTTGCGCAGGATACTGCACTGGCATACAAGTTATTGCGTCTTATCAACTCAGGTGTGTTTCCGATTAAAAGTCGGATTGAATCGCTTAAACAAGCGTTGGTGTATCTTGGTGATGAAAGGGTGAAAAAATTCGTTGGCCTCATTATGACCGCTTATGTTGCGGAAACTAAGCCAACCGAATTAACCCGCCTCAGCATAGTGCGCTCAAGGTTTTGTGAACTTATCTGCCGTAAGATCCAACCTACCTTAGCAAATCTTGCATTTCTTACAGGTTTGTTCTCTTTGCTCGATGCGATTTTAGATAAACCTATGGATCTGGTGGTAAATAAATTACCGTTCCCAGATTTAATCCATGAAGCTTTGCTTGGGAAAGCAAATATGCTTTACTATATCCTCAATGTGGTACGTGCCTACGAAAAAGGCAGTTGGTGGGGACTACAAGAAGCGTGTGGCCTCATTAATTTAGACGATGATTGTTTACCCGATTTCCACCAAGCATCGGTGCGTTGGGCTGACATGTACAAGGACAGAATTTAACATACAATGCAAAGATTAACACAGCTGGACGTGATCCGCGGATTTGCGGTGCTGGGGCTGCTGGTGATGAATGCGCCATTTTTTGGCTTATTCGAGCATGGTTATGTATCAGCCGTTCCAACCCACTGGTTAGATACTTATCTTCATGCCTTTACTTTAGCAGCGGTTGATGGCCGATTTAGAACCCTATTTTGCTTGTTATTTGGCGTTGCAGTAGCTATTCAAGCCAGCAAAATAAATGGGCTTGCAAGGGTACAAGCACGCAACCATGCGCTTATCGCCCTAGGTTTAATCCACGGTTTTTTAATTTGGGCAGGCGATATCCTCTTTGTTTATGGTTGCGCTGGATTGTTATTGGCCAATTGTGTTGAGCATACTGGCGAGCGTAATCTCCGCCGAGGTTTAGGGCTACTTTTTGCAATATCAGGGGTATTGGGCCTTGCCGTCGCAATTGAGCCGCCTTTAGAGCTAACACGTAGCAGCGAAACTTTCCAAAATGACTATGCGCGAATTTACGCCTCTTTAACGTCCTTGTATCTCGACAATCTCAAAAACGCATTCTTTATGACCCTATTGGTACCTTTTCTCACGCTTTGGTACACCTTTGCGGTGATGCGAATTGGGCTTGGGGCTTGGCAACTCGGCTGGTTTCATAGCCTTTTACCTACTCGGGTATTTATTATTGGTAGTGTGCTTGCGTTGCTGTTTACTGCGCTGACATTGGCTTTGGCTTTTTCAGGTGTGGCGCTTTATAAAGCGTTGAGCGAAGCACTTAACTGGCTAAGCGCACTGTTTTTTGCTGTGCCTGTGGTGCAATTATTACTTTATCTTGCCCGCACTCAGCACTTGTTTGCTCAGATCTTGGCGCCCGTTGGTCGGGTTGCGCTCACCTGTTATCTAACTCAAAGTGTGATTGGGGTACTGTGCTTTCGAGTGTTTTTCCCGCATTGGGTATTAACCTTCGATTATATCGACTACTACCTATTTTCCGCTGTAGTTGTGACTACTCAGGTGTTAGTTGCGCATCTCTATCTTAGTTATTTCCGTCAAGGTCCTTGCGAATGGTTATTGGCGCGCTGGCTTAAGCAGGCTAACGTAGCGGAAAAATAAAAAACGCGGTGAGCTCAGCAGGAATCTGGTTTACAATAGTGGTTTTGCTAGGTCTTGAGTCTCCTTTATGTCTGACACCATTCGTCTCAATAAATTTATCAGTGAAACTGGGTATTGTTCTCGCCGTGAAGCGGACGCTATCATTGAAGCGGGCCGTGTTACCGTAAACGGTGAAGTTGCGGTGATGGGGACCAAAGTTACTGCCAATGACACTGTGTTAGTGGATGGCAATAGCTTAAGAGCCAAACCAAAACGCGTTATTCTGGCGTACAATAAGCCAGTTGGCGTGACTTGTACCACCGAAAGTAAGATCCGTAGCAATATTATTCGAGCGGTGAATTATCATGAACGCATTTTCCCTATTGGTCGCTTAGACCGCCCGTCAGAAGGGTTGATCTTTTTGACTAACGAAGGGGATATAGTCAATAAAATCCTTCGTGCAGGCAATAACCACGAAAAAGAGTATGTGGTGACGGTGGATAAACCGATTGACCGTCAATTTATCAAGCGTATGTCGAGCGGTATTCCAATTCTAGGTACAGTTACTAAACCTTGCGTAGTAAAACAAACCGGTGACAGCCGTTTTACCATAGTGCTAACCCAGGGCTTAAACCGCCAAATTCGCCGTATGTGCGAATACCTCAATTATGAAGTCGTGACGCTAAAACGCGTGCGGATCATGAATATCGATTTAAAAGGTCTGCCAGTGGGTGAGTGGCGTTTGCTTAGCGAATCTGAACTAAAGGTGATTGACGCGGCCATTGCTGATTCGCAAAAAACCGAAGAGGGATCAGTTGATCCGAATAAACGCAGTGATTGGCAACGTTATAAATCCAACAATGAAGAAAAAGACACGCCTGATGTACGCCACGATGCGGAGCACCAACATAATCGCGGTCAAGAGCGCGACCGTTATAATGAGCGGGGCCCTCGTCGTGAACCCGCAGCGGCTAAATCGTATTCAGACAATAAAGAAGGCAATAGCTGGCCGCGTAATAACAAACGTGATGATGAGCAGCAAAAAAATTCTCGCCCCTCGCATAATAGAAAGCGCGACGACGAGCAAGGCAAGCCGTCACGTCCGCCGCATAGCAATGCTAAAAAGCCAGCAACTACCAAACCAGATGGCCGCAAGCCAAATAATCGTAAACCAGCTGGCGATAAACCGACTAGTGGCAAGCGCATTGGCGGCACTTTAAAGCTCAATAAATAAAAGCTTACACCATTTTGAACTCTTATTGAGACGGTTTAGCGCTTCTGAGCTAGGCCGTTAGGAGTTCGAGCCTCATTATATTTGACCTTGTGCTAGCCAATTAACCTTAAAGCTTTGTGATCATTAAGACTAAAAGCTTGGGCTTGCAAAGCCCAAGCTGCAATTTCAGACTATGGCTGGCAAGTTATACCAGCACTGCAATCGTGGATAGTAGGAGCCACTGTACCGCAACAACCTCCATGGGAGTATGTTAGACAAGGCATGGCCGACAAATCACCCCCTGCGATTGCAGGTGTTTGTGCGTGTGGGATTGAGTTTTTGTCTTCGGATAACGTTTTGATGTTCTTTTTGTTTAGTTTTAATAGCATAGCTAAATCCTTTAGTTGTATTGTTACTTTCATTCGAAAGTAAAATTAAATTATTGTTAATGTACTGTGCTGTCAAGTTGTTTTAACAACCGAGACATTCCATAGACTCGGTAAAAAGTAATTTGTTCGTTAGCAAAGTAGCCTGCTTTGTCTGCTATTGAGGTTACTAAATGAGGGACTATAAAGAACACATATCGGGGTTCCCTTATCTCATTGTCAATGAGCTAGGTATAAAACCAGTTAGTTTCAGGCGCAGCATAAGTGCAAGTCATTATGGTGTGGAGGCTATACAGAGGTCTATTGATAATCTTCCCAATTAAAACGCAGTTTATAACAAAGCCCCTAGTTGGAGCTTTGTTATAACTGGCTTATGGTTAAAAGCGCTTATTGCCGAGGTTTAATCTTAAACACTAAGGCATAGAGTACAGGTACAACAACCAAAGTGAGAATGGTGGCAAAGCCTAAACCAAACATAATCGTCACGGCCATAGATTGGAAGAACACATCAAAGAGCAGCGGGATCATACCAAGAATGGTGGTGATAGCGGCCATTGCAACAGGGCGGACGCGGCTTACCCCAGAATCAAACACCGCTTGGTAAGGATCTTTACCTGAAGATAGCTCAAGATTAATCTGATCCATTAACACAATGCCGTTTTTGATAAGCATGCCTGAAAGGCTCAGTAAGCCAAGTAGTGCCATAAAGCTAAATGGCGCATTCATAGCAAGTAAGCCTGTAGATACACCGATAATTGCCAAAGGTACAGTGGCCCAAATAACCAAAGGTTGTTTTACAGAGTTAAACAACAAGACGGTGATCATAAACATCGCCAAATAGCCAAGTGGCAATGAACCAAAAATGGCTTTTTGCGCTTTGCTTGATGATTCAAACTCACCACCCCACTGCATTTCATAGCCGTGCGGTAACGGAATTGCTTCAATGTCGGCACGTACGCGCGCAAACAATTTAGCTGGTGTTTCGTCGCCAATCACGTCATGGTCGGCCATTACTGTAATGGTGCGCTTACGGTCGCGACGCATAATGATTGGGTCTTCCCATTCAACTACAAAGTCATCAACAACTTGAGTTACAGGTACAAATACCCCGTAGACTGGGCTGAAAATTTGTAGATCTGGGAGATTTTCCACATTCATCCGCTCTTCTTCCGGTGAGCGCGCGATAATAGGTAATAGCTGAGTACCATCGCGATATAATCCCACCGTTTTGCCCGACATGCTGGTAAGTAGCAGATTGTCGAGATCGGATTTTGAGATCCCCAAACGACGGGCTTTTTGCTCATTAAACTGCGGGCGGATCACTTTGGTACGTTGGCGCCAGTTATCCTGAATATTATGGGCTTTTGGGTCTTGCTCCAAAATTGCTTTGGCTTGTGATGCCAACTGACGTAGTACGACAGGATCAGGGCCTGAGAAACGCGCTTCGATTTTAGCATCGGTAGAGGGGCCAATCTCCATGCGTTTGATCTTCAGCTTGGCGCTAAACACATGTGTTTGCTCATACTCTCTGACTTTGGCAATCATAGTTGCTACGGCGTCACGGTCGACCACCCGAATGATCAGTTGCCCATACGCTGAATATTGTTTTTCCGGCGAATAAGTCAGCATAAAACGTGGCGCGCCTTGGCCGATTGTCGAGGTAACTTCTTCAACCAGAGGGTCTTCAAGCAAGAAGTTTTCAAGCTCGGCAATATGCTTTGCAGTATCACGAATGTCAGCGCCTTGGTAATGCCAATAATCAACATAAAACATCGGGGTGTTAGACGATGGGAAAAACGACTGCTTGACCGACTTAAAGCCAATTACTGATGCTACTAGTAACACTACCATCAGTAGCATGGTCAGCCAACCATGACGCATCGAAAAGCGCAGTAAGGCTTTGTAACCGTTAAAGAGTAGACCTTGGTATGGGTCAACTTCTTGGCCTGCTTCTGGTTTACTTTCCTTAAACATAAGGCTGGCAAAAAACGGGGTTAAGGTAATTGCCGTGACCCAGCTTAGCAATAGACTTATCATCAGCACCCAAAACAGGCTGCCCGCAAACTCACCACTGGCATCAGAACTTAAGCCGATTGGCGCAAAAGCTGTGATAGCAATCACAGTCGCCCCGAGCAACGGCCATTTAGTTTGCGCTACGATATTTACAGAAGCTTCGAGTTTGCTCATGCCGCGTTTGAGATTGATTAAGATCCCTTCGGTGACGACAATGGCATTATCAACCAGCATGCCAAGCGCAATGATCAGCGCGCCGAGAGAAATACGCTGCAAATCAATATGAAACAACTTCATAAAGATAAAAGTACCAAGCACCGTGAGTAGTAAAATACCACCAATCAAGATGCCGCTTTTTACCCCCATAAAGATCAGTAGCACCACAATAACAATGGCAACCGCTTCAAGTAGGCTGACAATAAAGCCATCAACCGATTTTTGTACTTCGTTCGGTTGGTTGTAAACTGTGCTAATTTCCATGCCGTGTGGACGTTGAAATTCTAGGTTAACAAGATGATTTTTAATGCGCTCACCTACATCAACTACGTTTACGCCAGATGCGAATGATACACCTACCAGCAGCGCACGCTTTTGGTCGTAACGTGTAATATGGCTTGGTACTTCAGCATAGTCGCGGGTTACTGTGGCGACATCGCCTAGGTATATAAGCTCTTTAGCGCCGGGCTTAGAGATAAGTAAATTTTTCAGCTCACTGACTTCTTGAAATTCTCCTGTAGGGTGCAAGCGAATATATTCATTGCCAACCAATACACTGCCAGCGTTAGAAACGCTATTCTGCTGTTGGAGGATTTGGAAAATGGTATTAGGAGAAATACCAAGCTGTGCTAATTTTTGCGTTGAGATCTCAACGACCACTTCGGCTTGCTGCTCGCCAGCGACCGTAACTTTGCTAACACCGTTAACTAACACGAGCTCGCGCTTTAGAAAATCAACGTAGTCTTTTAGTTCATCATAAGAATAGCCATCGCCGGTGACTGCGTATAGCACACCATAAACGTCAGCAAAATCATCAATGATTTTACTTGGCTTAACGCCAGGCGGAAGGCGTGGTGCTAAGTCATTGACTTTGCGGCGCAGTTCATCCCAAATTTGCTGGAGGTCTTTTTTACGATAGTTGCTTTTCATTTCTACCGAAATTTGCGACTTACCCGGACTAGAAATAGACGTGACATAGTCCACATACGGTAACTGCTGAATCGCATTTTCGATAGGGAAGGTGACTTCCTCTTCCACCTGTTGCGGTGAAGCGCCAGGATAGAGCGTTACTATCATGGCTTTTTTTAATGTAAATTCAGGATCTTCAAGTTGGCCTAAGCCAAAGTAGGCAACCGTGCCGCCAATTAATAGCAGCAGCGATAGCATCCAGCTGATCACTTTATTTTCTATCGACCACTTTGCTAGGCTCATGTTACAGCCCTCGCTCTTTCTGCCATGGTCTTACGGTAACGCCTTCTTCAAGATGATGTACCCCAGCCGCAACGATTTGTTGCCCCTCTTCAAGGCCCGCAATTACGGCAATACCATGATGGTGTAGTGAACCTACCTGAACCGCTTGTTTATGTACTGTATGGTTATTCTGGTCGTAAAGCCAAACGAAGGAATTATCTTTAAGTGCTTGATTAGGTTCGGAAAAAACCGATTCAATTGGTACGATATGGCCACGATTGGTGCCTGCGGTGATTTTGTTTAAGTCAATGTAGACATGGCCAGTCATGCCCGCTAATAAGTTGAAATCTTCTGGCACTGGCAGTGAAAACACCACTTTATAAGTTAGAGTGATAGGGTCGGCTTGAGTGTCCCACTCTTTCACTGTGAGTGAGTACGACTTATCAGGAAAACCGTCAAACATCACAGTGGGTTGGTAATCTGTATCTTTATCGACACGGGCAACAAGTTTTTCTGGTACTTGGATCACCACATCCATGAGATCGCGGGTTTCGAGGCGTAAGATATTTTGCTTGGCTTGCACGTTTTCAAAGTTTTTGACAAAAACTTTGGCAACTGTGCCGCTAAATGGCGCGCGCAGCTCAGTGTTTTCAAGATTCGTTTTGGCAATTTTCAGCGCCGATTCTGCCACTTCTTTATTGGCAATGGCTTGATCTAATTCTGATTGACTGGCAATACCGCGCTCATTGAGGGTTTTTATACGCGTGAGTTGTGATTGTGCAAGCTCAAAACGTGCTTGGCGCTCTTCAAACTGCAGCTGGAAATCTTTTGGGTCGAGTTTGGCAAGCAATTGGCCTTTATCCACATGTTGGCCTGCTAACACAGGAAACTCGAGTAATTCTCCACTTAAGCGAAACGCCAGATAGGAGCCTTGGTTTGCGACTACTTCGGCAGGAAAATGTCGCACATTTTCGCTACTTTGGCCGTCAACGGTAAACAACTTAACGGGACGGACAACAGGGGCGGCGGTTTGTTCTGCATGATTGTCTTGGCAGGCCACTAAAAAAGTGAATATTGGCAAGAAAATCCAGTGTTTTGTTGTCATTGGTTGCTCCATGTCGAATTTAGTTGCGCAAGGATACGCAAAACCGATATAAAATAAAAATTATTAAAAGTTAGAAACATCATTATTAAAATTTATGAAGTTAGCGCATTTAGAAATGCTCGATGTGATTGCCACATCTGCCAGTTTGACCGAGGCGGCCAATAAACTGCATAAGACCCAGCCTGCGTTGAGCCAATCGCTGAAAAAGCTTGAGGCTGAACTTGGATTTCAACTCCTTGACAGAACTCAGTATAGACTGTGTTTAACAGAAAAGGGACGCCACTTTCAGCGTGAAGCGAGCTTGTTATTGCAAAATCATAGCCACTTAAAATTACTGGCAAAAGAATTGGCACAAGGTAACGAGCCAAAAATTAAGATATGCTATCAACCGATTTTTAATGCCCCTGAATATCAAGCTGTGCTTGCAGATACATTTCGCCGTTTTCCAAACACGGAATTTTCGCTCAGTAATGGCAAACGCTTTGCGGCCCTTGAGCAGGTTAATTCGGGCAGCGCCGATTTAGGCATTGGCCCGTGGTTTGATTTATTTCATGCCACTGGGGATTTTGAATCTTTGCCAATCGGTGATATTAGCTTTGGCATATTGTCCAAACCGAGCATGATGCCAAAGGAAGTGAGTTATGAGGAGCTTTCTGATTATCCCTGCTTGGCCATGCTAGAAAGTGATTTTAGTTTTGACAGCGAGCGCTTAGCTTATGCAAAAGGTGCAAGCTTGATGAAAATGGATGACATTGATATGTTGCGAACATTTATGTTAGCCGGGGTTGGTTGGGCACTGGGAAGCTTGACACATTGCCAACAAGAGCTGGCAAATGGCGTTTTGCAACAAGTGCGTGTGCGTGACAAACAAGATGAGTTTCATGCCAAAATCCATGTCTTTCGACAAACCTCAAAACATCATGGACCCGTTGCTCGGGCGCTGTGGCAGGGTTTTAAAGCACTAAGTGAAGCCTATGAACAACGAATTTAAAACTGCGGTGTATAGCGTGATCTGCGCCATACCAGAAGGGCATGTGGCGAGCTATGGGCATATTGCCAAACTGGCTGGAGCACCAAAACATGCCAGAGCAGTTGGTTATTTACTTAAGCATCTACCAAGTGGAAGTGAAATTCCTTGGTATCGAGTGGTTAATAGTCAACGTAAGATCTCTTTTCCCGCAGACAGTGTTGATTATCAACGGCAATTACAGGCTTTACACAGTGAAGGGGTGCTGCTGGTAAATGGGCGAGTGAAGATAAACCAGTTTTTGGGTTGATCGTCATTACCGCTTGTAACGTAAACTAAACCATGAGCACACGTTATTGGTTTTGTTAAGGTTATGATATCTGCTGTTTTTCCGTTACCCTTGTTAGTTCTGCCCGGTGGTGTAACACGGCTGCGGATCTTCGAGCCTCGTTACTTATCTATGGTTAAGCAGGTGATGAAGAATCAGCTTGGTTTTGTGCTGTGCCAATATGCTGAGGAGCGTGCGCATCAAGTTCCTGAGTTTGCTGGGTACGTTAAGATTATCGACTTTAACCAAGACAAGGCTGGGCAGCTCCTGATAGATGTATATTGCGAGCATTGGGTGCAAATCGAAGAAGTGTGGGTTGATAGCGAGAACGTGCGCCATGGTCGAATAAAGCGTGCTAACGACGCTCTGTGGCCCGAAACTTCGCAAGCGCATGACAATGACTCAACAGCAGCTCAGCTTGAACAGCTTAGCTTGGCATTGCAGCAAGTGTTTGCGGCCAATCCTGAGCTTGCCAACCTCTACCCACAGCCACAGTTTAATGATAGTCGCTGGCTAATTTCGCGCTGGTTAGAATTAGTGCCACTTAGCGCAAATCAAAAATCCGCTTTATTGTCATTACCTTATTTTGAACAAGTAGTCGATTTCCTGCATACTTTGTTTAAATCAGGTTGATCTGTTTGGGTTCTTAGCCCGTATTGCTTCTTAAATTAACGTTGTGGAGCATATCATGCACGCTGAGCAGGTCGTCAGTTTAGACATATTGCAGGACAAACCTTCAATGACCTTTTCGCAAACCGCAAGTCCAGAATTGTCTGACGCGTTAGATGCAGTTGCACGGCATCGTGACAAGCGTGCTTTTGCGACTTTGTTTCGTCACTTTGCGCCAAAAATCAAACGCTTTGGCTTAAAGCAATTTGGTAGCGAAGCGCTAGCACTCGAGTTGGTGCAAGACACCATGACTTCTGTTTGGCGTAAGGCGCACTTGTACCAACGCGATAAAGGTGCCGCAACTACTTGGGTCTACACTGTGATGCGAAACGCCTCCTTTGACACCTTACGGAAGATGAAAACGCATAAAGAAGAACACCTTAGCGACGAGCTATGGCCGATTATTGAGCAAGAGCATGCTGCGCATTTTGATGCAAACGATCATCTACAAGATAACCGCGTGAAACGTTTTATCGAACGGCTACCGGCTGCCCAGCGAGAAGTGTTGTGGGGCGTTTACTTTCAAGATCTCACCCAAGAGCAGTTGGCCGAACATTTAAATCTACCTTTAGGTACAGTGAAATCCCGCTTGCGTCTAGCGCTGGAAAAACTGCGTCAGGCTTTGGAGGCTGATCATGATTAAACATCATCCCTCACTTATAATTTTAGGCCAATTTGCTAGAGGCGAGCTACATGCCAGTTTAGCGGTTGCAGTAGCGGCACACGTGGAGCTTTGTCCATGTTGTCAAAGTACAGTAAAGCAGTTTGAACAAATGCATGCTGAATTTGAACTGGGAGCCGAGGCAAACAGCGTAAATACAAGCTTTGATGCTTGGGAAGACGAGTTTGGCGATGTGTTGGACACCATCACCAGTGATGAAAGCAGAGACGAGGTTGTGTTAGTGCCAGCAACATCCTTGCACTACCAAAACCGTCAAGTTCATTTGCCTAAAGTGTTAGCCCATTTACCACGTAGCGAGTTTATGCAGCTTGGTAAAATTGCTCGCGCACGCTTTACGCTTGAGGATGACAACTGGCGCACCAGTTTGCTGCACATTGCCCCTGGGGGAGAGATCCCCAATCATACTCATACAGGCCAAGAACTCACGCTACTGTTGGATGGCGAGTTTAGTGATGAATTTGGCCATTACGTTGCAGGAGATTTTATTCTTCTTGATGGGGAGCATCACCATACGCCTCGCACCGAAAATGGCTGTTTGTGTTTGACAGTGGTGAATAGTGCGCTTCACTTCAATAAAGGGTTAAGTAAATTACTTAATCCAATCGGTGATTTAATTTATTAGCTTGAGATTCGGATGTCGGCTAGGGTAACTGATTGAGTTTTAAGTTCTCTTTCTGTCCTCTTGGTCTAGCCAGTGCAGTTTGCGCTAACACTAGCGGCCAGCGAGTAATTCGTTATCCGAATTTTAGGTTTCTTAATCAACTTTGTGTTTGTACAGGTATTTATGAGCATAAAAATTGGTATCAGCGCTTGCTTGGCAGGCCAAAAAGTTAGATTTGACAGCGGTCATAAACGTAATCAGTTTTGTATGGATGAATTGGCGGCGCATGTTGAGTATGTGCCATATTGCCCTGAGGTGGCCGTGGGGTTGAGTATTCCAAGGCCGACGATTCGTCAAATCAGGGTTGGCGACATCATTAAAGTTGCACGGCCGGATGGCAGTGGCGATGTTGGGCCTGCGCTTGCTGCCTACGGTGAAAAGGTGGCAACTGAACAAGCTCATCAACTCAGCGGGTTTGTGGTGTGTGCCAAAAGCCCCAGTTGCGGTATGGAAAGGGTTAAGGTGTACAACGAGGCTGGGACGGGTAATAGCTCCGAAGGCGTTGGCGTTTTTACTGCACAACTGATGAAGCATAATCCGTTATTGCCGATTGAAGAAAATGGCCGCTTAAACGACCCCTACCTACGTGAGAACTTTATCCTGCGTGTGTATGTTTATCATGCGTGGCAAACGCTTCGACAACAACCGCTTAGCCTTCATGCTTTGACGCAATTCCACAGCAAATATAAGTATCTGCTGATGAGTCATCGCTATCAGGCCTATCGTGAGCTAGGAAAGTTATTGGGCGAGGCTAAGGGGGATGATTTAGAGCAAGTTGCCAGCGACTATATCCATGGTTTAATGCAAGCTTTGTCTAAACCGGCCTCGCGCAAAGGGCAAGCCAATACACTTATGCATTTGCAAGGCTACTTTAAAAAGCTGCTTAGCCGTGAAGAGAAGCAAGAAATGTCCGAGGCAATCGAACAGTACCGCAAAGGCTTAGTACCACTCTACGTGCCACTGACTTTGGTGCAGCACCACGTGCGCAAATTTTCGGTAGCTTACCTTCAGCAGCAGGCTTACTTCGCACCTTACCCAGCAGAATTAAGACTAAGATTTGGGATTTAGATGACCACACTGTTCTGGTTTCGCCGTGATCTACGTATCTATGGCAACGAGGCGCTCATTGCGGCCGTAGCGCAAGGTGCGCGCGATGCACTATTCTTTGTCAGTAAAAAGCAGTGGCAGCAGCACGATGCAGCTGCTATTCAAGTTGATTTTGCACTGCGCCGCGTTACTTGGTTAGGTGAGCAACTAGCGCGCTTTGGTGTTCATTTGCATGTCATTGAGGCACCTGATTTTAATGACCAACAGCAAGCTTTGCTGGCATTTTGCCAGCAACATAATATCAGTGCCGTATTCGCCAACCGAGAATATGAAGTCAACGAGCGAGAGCGTGACGAGACCTTAACTGCGCAGTTGGCGCTGGCACAAGTAACCATACAATTATTTGATGGGGATGTGATAGCACCACCAGGCAGTATTCGCACTAAACAAGGGGAAATGTTCAGAGTTTTTACCCCGTTTAAAAAGGCGTGGCTTGCTCATTTTAGCGGCTATCAAGCTCACTTGCCAAAGTGGCCATTGAGCGAGCAACCACGGAGTTGGGCGCCGCCAGCCTGTTTAGCAAGTGATGGTAGCTCTGCTAAGTGGCCGGTGGACGACAGCGCTCTAGTGCAGATTGTTGGGCGCTTTATGGATGAAAAACTCGTCCACTATGGCGAACAGCGCGATTTTCCTGCCATAAAAGGCACTTCAGGCCTCAGTCCATATCTAGCTTTGGGCATAGTGTCGGTGAAGCAGCTGCTGGCCGAAACGCAGCTGCGCGTGCCAGATATTCTAGAGCGCCCAAGTCATCCAGCCTTTAGCTGGCTCAATGAGCTGATCTGGCGCGAATTTTACCGCCATTTGCTGGTGGAATTTCCAAAACTGTGCAAACACCATAATTTTAACAGCCAATATAATCATGTGGCGTGGCGAGATGACGCAGCGCAGTTCCAAGCTTGGTGCAATGGCAAAACAGGTTACCCGTTGGTCGATGCCGCCATGCGTCAGCTATTGCAAACTGGATGGATGCACAACCGTTTACGAATGGTGGTGGCGAGCTTTTTAACTAAACATTTATTAATAGACTGGCGTAAAGGCGAGCAGTTTTTTATGCAGCATTTACTCGATGGTGATTTGGCCAGTAACAATGGTGGTTGGCAATGGGCTGCCAGCACAGGATGTGACGCGCAGCCCTATTTTCGTATTTTCAATCCGGTCACGCAAAGCGAAAAGTTTGATCCCAAAGGGGAATTTATTCGTAAATATGTTCCAGAACTGGCTGCGGTACCAGACAAATACATTCATTGGCCTGAAGCTTACTTAGCGCTTCGACCTGATATTGATTACCCGCAGCCGTTGGTTGAGCATAAAGCGGCCCGTGAAAGGGCGCTTGCGGCATTTAAAGGTGCAATATGAGCGAACGGGTTGAGCGATTTGTAACGCTTTATAATCAATTGAATCGTGAGAATTTAGCCACACTCGCACAAATATATAGCGATAGCATTGAATTTCGTGATCCGCTACATCGCATAGTAGGGCTCAATGCTCTGCATGAGTACTTCAGCGCTATGTATGAAAACACCCAATCAGTACAATTTACCTTGAATGATAGCACTGACGCGGGCGATAAAGCTTTCATATATTGGCAAATGCGGTTTAGTCATAAACGCTTACGCCGTGGTCAGCCAATTGTGGTCGAAGGCCATTCGCAGCTTTACTTTGCTGGCGACAAGGTATGTTACCACCGTGACTATTTTGATGTGGGTAGTATGCTTTACGAGCACCTTCCACTACTCGGTTGTGTGGTGCGCAAACTCAAAGCGCGGGTGGCACAATGAAAAAGGTCTTAATTACGGGGGCAAGTTCAGGTATCGGTGCTGCACTTTGTACGCATTACGCTCAGCATCATCAAGTGATTGCCTGTAGCCGGCGCAATGTGGTGAACGCTAGTGGCAATATTACCCCGCTGCAATTTGACGTCACAGATGAGCAGCAAGTTAAAGCAGCGGCTGAGCAGATAAACGATATCGACATCGTGATTTTAAACGCAGGTAGCTGCGAATATATTGATGATGCAACCCATTTTGACAGCGCTTTATTCGAGCGCGTAATAGCCACAAATTTACTCTCGGTGGGGTATTGCCTTGGAGCATTTTTACCCAAAATGGTTAAAGGAGCGCAATTGGTGATAGTGAGCTCCAGTGCTGCAATTTTGCCGTTGCCTCGTGCCGAAGCCTATGGTTCGTCAAAAGCGGCGTTGAGTTATCTGACTAAAACTTTAGCGCTGACTTTGCCCGATATTGAGGTTTCTTTGGTGTCGCCGGGTTTTGTCGATACTCCGTTGACCGCTAAAAACCATTTTGAAATGCCGTTTTTAATGTCTGCTGATGCTGCGGCACAGCGAATCGCAACAGGGATCAGCAAGCGAAAGCGCCATATTGCCTTTCCAAAGCGACTTATTTTCTCTATGTATTTACTTAAACTTTTACCTTTCTCGTTGTGGCGACGTTGGGCGCAAGGAATGTCGAAATGAAAAAAATCGCGATTATCGGTTCAGGGATTGCGGGTATGACTTGTGCGCATTTGCTATCGCGCCAATACCAAGTGCAACTCTTTGAACAAAATGATTATCTTGGTGGTCACACGGCCACGGTTGAGGTTAATATCGAAGGCAAAGCCTATCAAATTGATACCGGTTTTATTGTCTTTAATGACCGCACTTATCCGTTGTTTGAAAAACTCTTGGCGGCGATAGGTGTAGGTCGACAAGCGACTGAGATGAGTTTCAGCGTCCATCACGTTAATACCGGCTTTGAATACAACGGGCATAGTTTAAGTACTTTGTTTGCGCAGCGCCGCAATATCTTACGGCCTAGATTTTGGCGTTTGTTGTATGACATTACCCGCTTCAATCGCTTGTGCAAAAGCTTGTATCAAACAGAACACTATCAGGGCTTTCATACCTTAGGTGAGTTATTAGAAGCTTATCATTTTAACGAGTTTTTCCAACAGCATTATATTTTGCCAATGGGTGCCGCAATTTGGTCAACCAGCTTGCAGGGCATGAAGGAATTTGAATTACCGTTTTTCGTACGCTTTTTCTATCATCATGGTTTACTCGATATCACCGGACGCCCGCAGTGGTATGTCATTCCCGGTGGATCAAAACAATATATTGCGCCACTATTAGACAAACTGGCCGATAGTGCTGAGCTAAACTGCAAAATCAACTCAGTTGAGCGCACTGCCGAAGACGTGACTTTGGTCATGGCTGATGGCCGGAGACTGGTCTTTGATTATGTTGTGTTTGCTTGCCATTCAGATCAAGCGCTCGCTTTGCTCGCCGAGCCTTCAGTTAATGAGCAAGCGGTACTGGGCGCCATCCCTTACACGCCAAACGAAGTGGTACTGCACACAGACAGCAGTATTTTACCAAAGCGCAAAGCGGCGTGGGCAAGTTGGAACTATCGTTTAGACGGCGACAAAGCTAAGCCGGCCACTGTCACGTATAATATGAATATTCTACAAGGACTTGATAGTCATACCACTTTTTGTGTAACTTTAAACGGTACAGAGCGGCTTGATAGTAGTAAAATATTGCGCCGTTTTACCTATCATCACCCTGTGTTTAATCGTCAGTCTATGCAAGCGCAGCGTCGCCGTAGTGAAATCAATGGTGTTGAGCGCAGCTTCTTTTGTGGTGCATATTGGTATAACGGTTTCCATGAGGACGGTGTGCGCAGTGCAGTGGATGTTGCTGCGTTACTTGGAGTTGAGTTTGAATAGCCAACTTGCAATTGGTGATGTCTATCACCATAGATTTGAACATACCGACCACAAGTTTCGCTACCCGCTTTACATGATGTGGCTGGACTTAGATGAGCTAACCGAAATTAATGATATTCACCCTTGTTTGGGCGATAAACGCCGCCATCTGTTGCGGTTTGTTGCTGCAGATTATCTCAAGGACTATGAGGGGGATTTAAAGTCTCGTGCGCTGAGTGCATATCAAGCAGCAGGTGGTGCGAAGAGTGTCAGCAAGGTGTTTAGTTTGTGCCAAGGGCGCTGTTTTGGACTATATTTTAGTCCGGTTAACTTTTACTTTTATCAAAATGCCCAAGGTGAGTTCACTGACTTACTCGCTGAGGTGTCGAACACGCCATGGCGGGAAAATCATCTTTATCTGGTGCCGCTAGATAAAAAAGTGAACCTAAAGAAAGCCTTCCACGTATCACCTTTTATGGATTTGAACATGGACTATCACTGGCAAGTTAAAGTGAGTGATGACAAGCTCCTAGTGCAAATCACAAACCAACGAGGGGATGAAAAGGTTTTTCATGCTACCTTGAGACTTAAACGTACAACTTTAAGTAAGGCATCTGTCACAGCTCTGCTTCGTCAGTTTCCTGCTATGACGTGGCGCATTGTCAGCGGTATTTATTGGCAAGCCTTAAAGTTGTGGCTACGAAAAGTGCCATTTGTCGCACATCCGGAAAGATAAGATGGAAAAAGTAACTCAATCTTCACAGTCTGTATCGCATAGTTTTGGCCTTACCGCACTTTATCGTAAGTTAGTGCACGGTGCCTTTGCAAACCTAAAACAGGGCGCTATTACCTTAGTGGAAGGTAACAATGTGGTCGTGCTTGGTGAGCGAGGCGCATTTGATGTCACCTTAACCGTGAATGACATGGCTATGTATCGCGATTTCGCGCTTGGCGGCAGTGTCGGGGCAGGCGAGTCTTACATCGCTGGGCGTTGGCAAGTCGATGATTTAACTAGGCTTATAGAGTTGTTTGTGGTGAATCAAGCGGTCCTTGATGCTGTTGAACGTAAATATGCTTGGTTCAGCGGCATTGCACACAGCTTTAAACATTGGCAACGGCGTAATGGCAAGACACGGGCTAAACAAAATATTCTTGCGCATTATGATCTTGGTAATGCGCTGTACGAAAAGTTTCTAAGTGAAGAAATGCTCTATTCGAGTGCTGTATTTGAAAGTAATGAAACTAGCCTTGAACAAGCTCAGCAGCATAAAATGAAACTGATTTGTGAACGTCTAGATTTACAGCCCGGTCAAACTTTGGTTGAGATTGGTACTGGCTGGGGGGCGCTAGCGATATACGCGGCGCAGCATTATGGCGTGCACGTAACCACCACCACGATTTCTGAGCAGCAACATGCCTATGTTTCGGCAAAGATAGCGGACTTGGGCCTCAATGACAAAATCACTTTGCTCAAGCAAGATTATCGTGATTTAACTGGCACCTACGACAAGCTCGTGTCGATTGAAATGATAGAAGCGGTTGGCCATGCTTACTTACCTACTTTTTTTGCCAAATGTAACGCGCTGTTAAAAGCCAATGGCGCGATGTTGCTGCAAGCAATCACCATTGCTGATCAGCGTTATCAGCACTATTTACGCAAGTCTGACTTTATTCAGCAGTATATTTTCCCTGGCGGTTGCCTGCCATCTATCAATGAGATAACTACTCAGCTTGCAACAATGACAGACTGCGTAATGCATGAGCTCCACGATATTGGGCTGCATTATGCGCAAACGCTAGCGCATTGGCGTCAGCGTTTTTATGCAGCTTGGCCCGAAATCAGCCAGATGCAGTTCGACCAACAATTCTTCCGGTTATGGGAATTTTATTTGTGTTATTGTGAAGGTGCATTTCGCCAAAGGGCAACCAGTACAGTGCATTTGGTTGCGAGAAAACCGGCTTACTTCGCTAAAAGCTGTGAAGTTGTGCGTAATTACACGATAGGTTAAGTAAGTTTATAGGCGTTTAGTGCCATCTCAGTCTGAGTTTGAACAGTGATGAAGATATCGTTAAAAGTGGCATTTGTAGTCATTCAATTACCTAATTTTATGACGCAAAATACAAAAATTGACGATATTCTATGATTGTGCGCATTTTGTAGTTGCCAACGCCGAGAAAATGCATAAGTATAGGTTCTGCTAAGGCAAAAAATATAAAGAATAGGAATAAAACGATGAATAAAGCTCAACTAGTTGAAAAAATGGCGGCGGACGCAGAAATTTCTAAAGCAGCAGCTGCTCGTGCATTAGACGCGTTCACTGGTGCTGTAACTAAGTCGCTAAAAGATGGTAACTCTGTTGCGCTGGTTGGTTTTGGTACTTTCACTGTAAAAGAGCGTGCTGCTCGTACAGGCCGTAATCCACAAACTGGTGCGGAAATCCAAATCGCAGCGGCGAACATTCCTTCTTTCAAACCTGGGAAAGGTTTAAAAGACAGCGTAAATCCATAAGCGCTGACCATATAAAGAATAAGGAGGGCATTGCCCTCCTTATTTGTTTTAGGTTCTTAGCGCTTTGTCGCCGCGCCCAATCCCTACTGTGCCAGAGCGCACCACTTCTATTAAGTCGGTTTCATGCCTTAACATATCCAAGAAGGATTCGATCTTTTCTTTACCGGATACCATTTGCAACGTGTAACTCTGCTTGCCCATATCTATGATACTGGCTTGAAACACGTCGCAAATTCGTGTTACCGCAGCTCTGCAGGTTTCTTCTCGTGCATAGACTTTGACCAGCAGCAACTCACGCTCAATATGTGGCATTTCAGTTAAGTCGAGCACTTTAAGTACATCGACCAATTTATTAACTTGTTTGGTGATCTGCTCAACGACCCTGTCGTCACCATGTGTGGTAATGGTGATGCGAGACAGGGTTTGGTCGTCGGTCGTACCTACAGTTAAACTATCTATGTTGTACGCCCGTTGTGAAAATAGTCCAGTTATACGTGACAATGCACCCGGCTCGTTCTCAAGCAATATGGCTAAAATACGTTTCATTATGCTTGCTCTCCTTTTCTGATCCACATCTCGTCAACGCCACCAAACTTAATTTGCATTGGATATACGTGCTCATGTTCGTCAACACGGATATCAAGGAATACCAATCTATCTTTAATCGCGAATGCTTTTGCGAGCGCTTCGTCTAGCTCATGGCGATGGTTAACTCGGATCCCAACATGGCCGTAAGCCTCTGCAAGCGCCACAAAATCAGGTAACGACTCCATATAAGAACTCGAGTGGCGGCCACCGTACATCATGTCTTGCCATTGTCTTACCATGCCAAGTGAACGATTATTGAGAGACACTATTTTCACATTTAAACCGTACTGTAAGCAGGTTGATAGCTCTTGAATGTTCATTTGGATGGAGCCATCACCGGTTACACATAGCACTTCAGCTTGTGGGAAGGCAATTTTGACCCCCATTGCGGCTGGTAAACCAAAGCCCATGGTGCCAAGGCCACCTGAGTTGATCCATTGGCGTGGGCGCTTAAATGGATAATGCTGGGCTGCAAACATTTGGTGTTGACCTACGTCTGAACAAACGTAAGCATCGCCATTGGTAAGTTCATAAACCTTACGGATCACTTCTTGAGGTTTGATTTTATCACCCTCAGGGGTAAAAGACAGACACTGCTGCTCACGCCATTTGGTGATTTGATGCCACCAATCTTCCTGTGCACTACGGTCAATACGATCGCTTGAAGCATCAATAGCGTCTTGCAATTGGGTTAAAACGGTAGCTAAGCAGCCCACTACCGGAATATGCGCTTTTACTGTTTTGGAGATAGAGGTTGGGTCTACGTCAACATGAACAATAGTTGCGTTAGGGCAGAATTTTTTAACGTTATTGGTTACTCGGTCATCAAAACGTGCGCCAAGCGCCAAAATGACATCGGCATTAGCCATGGCTTTGTTCGCTTCAAGCGTGCCATGCATACCCAACATACCAAGAAAATTTGGATGAGTGCCACTTAGGCCACCTAAACCCATTAATGTATTGGTGCAAGGGGCATTGAGTGACTCAACTAATTGTGTCAATTGCGCCGAGGTATTGGAAAGCACAACACCACCACCGGAATACACCACTAGGCGTTTGGCACCGAGAATTGCGCTCACCGCCTTTTTGATTTGTTTTGGGTGGCCTTTCACGCTTGGGTTGTAGGTACGCATATCGATTTGCGTTGGCATTTTGTAATCAAATTTGTGCTCAGGGTTGAGGATGTCTTTAGGTAATTCAACCACAACAGGACCTGGGCGACCTGTTTTTGCAATGTAAAAGGCTTTGGCAAGGATAGCAGGGATCTCTTCAGCACTGCGGCAATTAAAACTATGCTTAACGATAGGGCGTGAGCAACCTACGATATCGGTTTCTTGAAAGGCATCGTCGCCGATAAGGTTTGACGGCACCTGACCTGATAACACCACCATAGGAATGGAGTCCATATAGGCTGTAGCAATACCTGTGATACAGTTAGTGGCGCCTGGGCCTGAGGTGGCAAGTACCACACCAACTTCGCCAGTCGCACGCGAATAACCGTCCGCCATGTGGGTTGCTGCTTGTTCATGGCGCACGAGAATATGCTCAATTCCATCTTGCTGAAATAGCGCATCATAAAGATCCAACACAGATCCACCTGGGTAGCCAAAAATATAGCGTACCTGCAATGCCTGTAGCGCCTTAACTACCAATTGAGAGCCGTTAAATTGCTCGTTCATCCTCATTCCTCAGTTGGTTATATAAAAAAAAACCCCGCAAATTTGCGGGGTTGTTTAGCCAAATGCTACCTAATACGACCCCGCTGGACTTAAGACTAAGACCAGTACTAGGACGTTGACGATAGCGAATACATTTTGCATTTTGGCGACAAATTCTTCTGTTGATGTAATAACTTATTTGTATTGTTTTTAGCTCTTGATGTCAACCATAAATTTATCAAGTTGCATAAACTTTTTAATAGTTATGGTTTTTTGAGTGGTTGTTGTGAATTTTAAATGGGGGTTAGGTTTAATTGGATTATTTATGCTTTAATAGAAAAGCCAGCGAATAATCGCTGGCTTTTCTAACATTCAACTGAATTATAGACGTTCAATAACGGCTTGAGTGAAATCAGTTGTGCCGTGCGTACCGCCAAGGTCACGCGTTGTTCTGTCGCCAGATTTAATCACATCAGCAACTGCAGCGCGGATCTTTTCAGCTTTGTCTTGCATACCTAGGTAATCCAACATTTGGATTGAGGCTAAGATAACCGAAGTTGGGTTAGCAAGGTTTTTACCTGCGATGTCTGGTGCACTACCGTGTACTGCTTCGAAAATCGCTGCGCCTTCGCCAATGTTTGCACCTGGTGCCATACCTAAACCACCAACAAGACCTGCACATAGATCAGATAAAATATCACCAAAAAGGTTAGTTGTGACGATAACGTCGAACTCATCTGGTGTCATCACCAACTTCATACACGCAGCATCAACAATCATTTCTGCAGATTCAATATCTGGGTAACGAGCAGCAACTTCACGCGCTACTTTTAAAAATAACCCTGAAGTTGATTTAAGAATATTGGCTTTGTGAACTGTCGTTACTTTTTTGCGGCCTTCGCGACGAGCTAGTTCGTAAGCAAAAGTCACAATTTTTTCGGCGCCATCACGAGTGATACGTGATTTTGCTTCTGCTTCTTGTCCGTCTGGTGAAACGATTTGGCCAAGACCTGAATACATACCTTGGGTGTTTTCACGTACCGTGATGATGTCGATGTCACTGTAACGCGCTTTGGTACCTTCAAAAGACTTAACTGGGCGGACGTTAGCATACAGATTGAATTGCTTACGTAGCGTTACGTTGATAGAAGTAAAACCTTCGCCAACCGGCGTTGTAAGCGGGCCTTTTAGGGTGATCTTATTGCGATCAATTGCTTCAAGCGTCGCTTGTGGTAGTAATTCACCGGTTTTTTCTAGCGCTGCAAGACCTGCGTCAACATACTCATAGTCGAATTCGCAGCCGGCTGCATTTAAAATTTCGATAGCTGAATCAATGATGCTTGGGCCGATGCCGTCGCCTTTGATAACCGTAATGGTTTGCTTAGCCATAGTTTTTCCTTTATCAATAATGTGCCCGAGGTCACTTTGCGTGAAAGTATCGTTCCAGTTTAGCATGACCTATGCAGGGCGGGGGTTCGCTTGAAAAATTAAGCGCGTTTTATAGCAATTTCTTCGCGCTTATTCCAGTTTGGCATGGTTAAACGCCATAAATAGCATTTATATTAGTAATTCTTGCTATCTATTGCGTAAATGTTCGTCAGAATATGGCGATAACTGGGTAATGTGTGTGACGGTATAATGCGTTTAAATTGGATTGTAAGGGCCAAGGGCTAGCACTTGTTCTTGAAAATGCTCAAAACTTGGCAGCATGAGTTCTTTTAGTTGTTGCTGAATTAGTGCTGTTTGCCATGCAGATAGCTCAGCTTCTGGCATCAGTAATTTATAGGTCGCTAATTTGATAAACACTAAGCTTGCCGCTAGACCTTTCACTGCACTTTTATTATCTAACTCCGAGACCAAAAACGCATTATGGTTCGCACTTTTCGTAAACCAAGAGTGGAAGAGTTTAGTTAAGGTCTGCTTGTCATAACTTTGGATACCGTAAATTAAACCGTAACTCACCGGCAGCTCGCTGTGCTGACCATCGGTTAACGGTATTTGCCAGCGTAGCTGCGCATTATAGTGCGATAAAATAAACAGTAAAAACGCGGTAAAAGGCGACGCTAGCTGCTCAAAGTGATGCTGAGTGTGCGCTTTGGCATAAACTGTAATGACCTTTAGCGTACTACTATATCGCGCTTGTAGCTCCGCCATTAAAGGGTGACTAAAATGTTCAAGCGCGCTTTCAAGTAACACTCGTTGGCACAACAAAGCAGCGTTATCTAACCCAACCATAGTGAGACTATGGCGCAGATTCGCCGCCTTTTGCTGTTGCTTATTGTATTGACTGGCGGCAATTTGCAAACGAGAAATGATCTGCGGATGATCGTCTAAAGTTTTTTCAATGTGCTGATATCGCACAAATTCATGCTGGCCTAATGCCAAAATGGCTTGCTGCAGTTGAGTAAGCTGTGTATCTGCATTGTCTGACTCTACTTGCGGCTCGGTTTTATCTGCAAACCAAATACCATAGCAAAGAATAGGGTCGGCTAAAGTGACAGGTAAACTCTTAAATTGCAGAGGCGTATTGGTGGTAACTAACTGAAATTGCTTTTTGTCGTTAAATACACACAGCCGAGTTTGTCCATCTTGATGATGGAGACAAAAGGCATGGTACTGCTTATATTTGGTTAACTGACCGGGAAATGGGAAAGAGAGCACCGACACTATACTGCGAATTAGCGTCTGTGCTTTGCTTTGCTTACTCTCAAGATACGTCTGCGCTAAAGCTTGCTGCAAAGAACAGCCAGCGGCGCTTGACGGCGTAATTTTTCGCGCAATTAGCTCTGCTAGGGCAACAATTAAGGTTTTTTGGTCGTAAAGATTTAGCGGTACTTGCTGTTCCAATGCGAGTGTATATTTTTGCAGACGTGCCAAAATATGTTTTAGGTTAATGCTCGGCTGGTGCGTGGTCGAGAGTAACTTAATCGCTAAATGATGGCGGAACTGCCACTGTTTTTGCGCCTGCGGGTTAAGCTTTTCACCACGTGCTAGCGCATTGTTTTCATTTGTTACGCATAAATAATTTGCCAAACCAGCTGCGAGCAACTCTTCAATGATTTGCTGACCAAAGCCTTGTTGAGTACAAATGACAAGGATCAACACTTGTTGATTTACGACAAGGTTAGTGGTGTATCCGTGGCTTTTAATATAGAGCTGGAGTTGGGCTTGTAAGCTGTGAGGTGCATTTTGATACAGCTTCCAATAAGCTTCACTAAGCTGACTGATAAGTGGAATAATATGAGGCCACTTTTGTTTGTGGTAATATAGCTGGAGCAACTGATGGGTACGTTCAATCAGTTTTTGTAAAGCATTGGCTTGGCCCAATGCCTTCATAATGAGCCTTTACCTTTTTCATACGCAACAATGGCACTTGGCCCCCAGATCACCAATTTACCGTTTTCAAACAGCAGCCCCGTGCATTCGTCTTGAGTGGTAATGCCATCAGGTTTAACCAGTTGAGTGCGATAAAACACAATTTGCAGCACATCGTCGTCTGACTTTTTAACATAGGTTAGATCTGGACTACCTAACGTCTCTAGCACTTCTTCAAGTTCAACGTCGCTGTCGACAGAGAGTTTCTCAATAAAGCGCTTATTGAATGCTTCGCGGTCTTGCCAGATCATCGCACTGGGGTCGTCTTTGTAAAAGTTGACGACCAACATAACCATAGCTGCATAAACAGCTAGACCTAAAATTATGTATTGTAGAACTTTTTTAATCATTGCACGTTTCGCATGACAGCCGGACGGATATATTATCACTAACCTTTATTGTGCACATAAATCTGCGACTAAGCTATTGTGGAATGTGCTTTAATGTGGATTTATGCGTATTTCCCTTAGTTTTAAACCGAGCGAGATATCCTGACGTAGGCTAACGAGTACTTTACTTAGGACAAAACTATCTAAATCTGCCAGCAGCTTTTGCAGTGTATTTGGCGCTAAAGTCGCACTGTTAAGCGCACTTTGTACATCAGGATAGTCTTTAAGTAATTGAATTGCAGTCTGTTTTCCTATACCTTTGACGCCGGGGATATCATTGCTTTTGTCACCGACAAGCGCCCAGTAATCATGTAGTTGAGCAAGTTCCACTTGAAATTTACCGACCACAAAATCAACGTCCAACCATTTTTGCTGAAAATAATCATATATTTGGCAATCAGCTGAAATAAGCGGTAAAAAGCCTTTGTCTGTAGACACAATCACTGCATGTCCTTTGGCGGCAACAATTTTGCTCGCAAAGGTGGCGATAATATCATCAGCCTCATCTTGTTCGGGGTGATAACAGAATACACCCGCTTGCGTAAACCCTTCAGCTACTTCGTGTAACCTGTGTTGTAGTAATTCTGGCATTGGCGCGCGAGTGGCTTTATAAAGCGGGTAATATTCATAACGCCAACTAGCTCGGCCATCAAATACCGCAACCGCATGGCTAAATGCATGCAGTTTCATCAAGCGTTTTACTGCATTGCTGATTCTAGCACGACAAGCGACTATCAGCGCATCAGCTTGTGAATGTTGTTTCTCTTCAACGGCATAGATGCGCCGAATTAAATTCAGCGCATCTATGATAAGTACATTAAAGGTGGGAGAGTGTTCAAGCATTGATCTTATAACATGGGATATAGGTGCTACCTGGTAACTTCATCCGCCCTTGGGCAACAAATGCTTGTAGCAGCTTGTCCATTTCCTGCATTAAATCTGAGTCGCCACTGAGTTGATACGCGCCGAATTGTTTAATGGCAGTGATCCCTTCATCTTTAACATTACCTGCAACTATGCCTGAAAATGCCCGTCTGAGGTTTGCCGCTAAAGCTTGTTTTGGTTGATTTAGATGTAGATCCAACCCCGCCATATTTTCATGTGTGGGTGCAAATGGCATCTGAAAATCATGATCAACATGCAGTGTCCAGTTGAAGTAATAGGCATCGCCTTGCTGCTTACGGTATTCGCGTACTTTTGGCATCGCTTGTTTTAATGTTTGCGCAACGCGCTTTGGGTCATCGACAATAATCTCAAACTTATCAAGCGCTTCTTTACCTAAGATTTTCTCAACAAATGCAGCGAGTTCGTCAAAATAGGCACGCGATTCTTTCGGGCCGGTGAGAATGACAGGTAGCACTTGTTTAGCATTTTCTGGGTGTAACAAAATCCCAAGAAGATAAAGTAGCTCTTCAGCCGTGCCTGCACCACCAGGGAAAATGATAATGGCATGGGCAGTGCGCACAAAAGCTTCTAGTCGTTTTTCAATGTCAGGTAAAATCACCAATTCATTGACGATAGGGTTGGGTGGCTCGGCTGCAATAATACTCGGCTCAGTAAGGCCTAAATAACGGTTATTGGTAATACGTTGCTTAGCATGACCTATGGTTGCGCCTTTCATTGGTCCTTTCATTGCGCCAGGACCACAACCAGTACAAATGTTTAAACCACGCAAACCTAATTCGTAACCAACTTGTTTAGTGTATTTGTATTCGATTTCGTTAATAGAATGACCACCCCAGCACACCACCATATTTGGGTCTGAGTTTACTCGTAGCGCGTTGGCGTTACGCAGCATATCAAACACCATGTGGGTTATTTCTTTGGCTTCGGTCAGTTCACGTTCGTACTTTTGGCAAATAAACAGAATATCGCGAATAACCGAAAAAATATGTTCGTGAATACCTAAGATAATCTGTCCGTCAACAAAAGCGGTTTCTGGTGGGTTGGTGAGCTCAATTTTTAAGCCCCGCTCGCGCGCAATGAGTTTGATATCAAAATCTTGATATTTATTGTAAATTTCTGAGCTAGAGTCAGTATGGCTGCCCACATTGAGGACAGCCAAAGCACAGTTACGAAATAGCCGATAACGTTCACTGGTAGAAGATTGCTGTAACAAATCTACTTCTAATTGCGAAAGTAGATTCAGCACCCCTGTTGGATTTAATTGTACATGCATAGGCATTCTCCTTAGCTATTCACGTAAGCACAGACGATCACGACCACTGTTTTTAGCTTCATACAAAGCGTCATCCGCTCTGTCAAAAGCACTCAGTGGCGTATCTCCCTCCTTAAATTGGGTTGCCCCTAATGAAATGGTGATCACCACCTCTTCATCCTTAAACTTAAACGGAATACTCTTGATGGTCTTGCGCAGCTTCTCAAGTGGTCCGCTGGCATCCTTAATCGGCATTCCCGGCATTAAAATGACAAATTCTTCACCGCCATATCGAGCAATAAAATCTGTCTTGCGTATCGACTTTTTAAGTGCACGAGCAATCACTTGTAACGTTTTATCTCCGGCACTGTGACCGTATTTGTCGTTAATAGACTTAAAATGGTCAACATCAACGACCACAAGCGTAACAGCTGCTTTATTGAGATTGAACTGCTGGAATTCGTGATTGTACTTATCATCAAATGCACTGCGATTGGGTAGTTTGGTAAGGCCATCTAACAAACTGCGGAATCGTTGCTCAGTCAAACGCTTTTTATAACTGTTAACCTTGGATTCAAGCTGGCTTACTCTGTCATTGATATATTCGAAACTGGCAATTAATGCGGCCTTTTCTTCTTGTTCAAGACGCTCACGTGCAACGAGATCTTTACTTAACGATTGCAGCTCTTCATCAACCAGCGCTTTTAATTCAACAATAGACGTTGCAGACTGAGTTGCAAGGTTTAAGTTCTTTATTTTGTTCTCTATTTGCTGGTTTAGTGAACAAAGTGCCTGATTAATATTCTTTGATTGGGCATTGGTGGAAACAATCGACTGGTTTAACTCATCTAAGGTCTGGTTGAGCGAAACCAGAAAACTTTGCGCTGTTTGGCGCTCGCGAGCGATACTTTTAACGACAATGCGAATAATGGAAACCGATGCATCAAGCAAAGTATCTGTATGCGCAGTTTCCGTCAAGCCATGCTTAACCGCTTTTATTTCGTCCGCAACGTCTTCGTCGAACAACAGTTCATTCGCAAGGGCTAATAACTCCTTAGCAATTTCAGGCTGTTGCTGTTTGGCATCGGCTAAATCGTCAGCAAGGGTCAGTTTGGCTTGCAGCGCTTGATGGTAAATCTCTACTAACTTATTGATAACTGGAATAAAACCGCGAATTGTTGTAACACTTTCAACTTCGCTGTCGAGTAAAAAGCGCAGTTTACGCCGCGCGTCATCTGGCATACCACGGGTTTTTTGTAATTGCCTGCCAGCATCAATGATGTTACTGGTTAATTCCCGCTCGGCATTAACAACTGCCACTTCTTGCAATTTAATCGCGGCGGTGATTTGCTCAATAAGCGGTAATAACGTTTCAAAATCTACACCTTTGGCAAGGCTACTGCGAAATTTTGCCAACAAATTATCTAGAGAAACATCTAGTCCTTTGCAACCAACAGAGAGCCGAGCAGCAAATTGTGTGAGCACATCAACTTGTTGTTTTCTGGCATCTTCAAGCGACATGCGGGCTGCGATTGCTTGAGTTAACTTTTTCTCTAACTGCGATAGGGGTTCAGACACTAACAACGACCATAGTTGGGTTTTACATTCTGTGCTTAAGTTTACAACAATTTAAATGGCGATGTAGCAGAATTTATCGCGAACTTGAGGTATCACAAATTATTCAGCAAGATACTGCTTAAAATTGTACCTAATACATTGATTGAACAACATAATTTATATACTTTTTATTAAACACTTTTTCTTTTTATCTCTACAAGTTAGCCGTAAATCATGGCCGCGCAGCACGTTCTGATACATCGTTAACCCGCATCATTTCTCAAACGTAAATGAACGTAAAAATCAGCGTTTCACCGAAAATTTCCGGACTAACGACAATTTTCTGTTATCTTTAAGAAAAAGACAGCCATTTAAATTATGAAAACTTTAAAATACACCAGCCTTTTTATGGCGTTAGCTGCTCAATTTAGTGCTTTTGCCGACGTTAACTACAGCATACAAATTAAAGAACCTGCACATCATCTTGCTGACGTTGCGGTAACCCTGCCAAGAATTAACAACGCCAGCATAGATGTTAAATTTCCAGACTGGCGTACAGGTCGCTATGAAATCCTCGATTTAGCCAACGGTGTGCGGTTTTTTGAAGCTAAAGACGGCCAAGGTAAAGCGCTTACTTGGCAAAAAATTGATAAAAGCACTTGGCGTGTAAACTTAACTGAGCCGACTCAAGTTACGGTTAATTATCAAGTTTATGCTAATGAGCTTGCTTTGCGTGCTCGCCACATTGACGATTCTCATGCTTTTATTGACGCATCTGGTTTCTTTATGTTTAGCGACGAATTTCGTGATGAACCTGTAACAGTTAAGCTCGATGTGCCGAAAGGCTGGCGCTCGGTTTCTGGTATGGAAAGCACTGCTAAGCACCAGTTTGTGGCGCCCAATTATGATGTACTTATTGATTCACCGATAGAAACAGGAATAAATAAGCAACATAGTTTTGCCGTTGACGGTAAGCAATACGAACTGGTGATTTGGGGTGAAGGTAACTACGACGAAGCGCTGATGTTACAAGACCTACAAAAATTAGTGAAAACAGGTTCACTAATTTGGCATGATTATCCTTTTGAGCGCTACGTATTTATGGTGCATGCAACCAGTGGGGCGGGCGGTGCTACGGAACATTTGAATTCGACTATTATTCAGCGCCCACGTTATAAATTTGCGAGTCGTGAAGATTATCTCGCGTTTATCGCCACCGCTGCACATGAGTTTATTCATACTTGGAATGTGAAAAATTATCGTCCCGACGGCTTAGTGCCCTACGACTACCTCAATCCAAACTACTCAGATCTGCTTTGGATCTCCGAGGGTTCTACCAGCTATTTTGAAGACTTTTTATTGTTAAGTGCTGGTATTAGCACCAATGAAGAATATTTCAAAGGCCTAACCAAATCGTTAAACCGCCATTTGAACACGCCGGGCAGAGCGGTCCAATCGGTGGCTGAAACCAGCTTTGATAAGTGGATAAACCAAGGCGGTGATCATGGCCGTAATTACTCCACCAACATTTATTCAGAAGGACAATTGGTGTCGATGGCCCTTGATATCACGTTACTGGATGAGAGCGATGGTAAAGTCAGTTACCGCGATGTGCACAAAGCGCTTTATCGTGATTTCAAATTGCCAAAAGGCTTTAATGCTGAGGATGTAAAAGGCATTCTAAAGTCACTCAGTGGCAAAGATTACAGCCAGTGGTGGCAAACTTACGTTGATGAACCTGCGTTACTTGATTTTGACACCCTGCTTAATAAAGTGGGCTTAGAATATGTATACCCAGATAAAGCCAAGTCAGTAGCAAAACTTAACGTTGAGGCAAAAGCCAATGGGCAATTATTGGAGCTAAGCTTTGTTGCTAAAGACAGTGAAGCTTGGCAAGCAGGTCTCACAAGTGGCGATAAATTGGTGGCAATCAACAAGCAACACGTGCGCGATAGTCTAGCGAACAGTCTTGAAGGCTTTAAAGCAGGGCAAGAAGTTGTAATCGATTTTATTCGCCGCGATACGTTGATGAGCACTAAGGTGGTTCTTGCTACAGGCTTTGATAAAGACAAACAAGTTAAAGCACTGCAACAGCCCAGCGAGCGTCAGGCGATGTTGTATCAAGCTTGGATGGGCGTTGCCCACCCGAATGCCAAAGCACAGTAGTGCTAATAGATAATGATAAGGCGACTTAGGTCGCCTCAGATTGATGATAAACCCTGCTTTTTTAAGCGGGGTTTATTTTTTCGATAGTTAGGTCGTTTTTTCT
>NZ_JBHRSD010000027.1:0-62864 GCF_042643375.1 Pseudoalteromonas fenneropenaei | reverse complement strand
AAAAGCAGTATAAGATCATAAAATTATGTCAAGGTAAAGTTCATGATCTTGCCCTGTAGGATAAAGGAAGATGCTAAGTATAATCAATGCTCCTCAAGTGCCTAATTCACTTCTTCATGATACTTTCGATAATTTAAAAGCAGATGAATACCTAAAAGGCAATTATGTTTATCGGTATAGAGCATACGGAGTCGGGGAGTATAATAATAGAGAAGTAACTTGGTATAACGCGGGTAAGTTCTTTCAAACAAAAGAACTAAATAGTTATATGGATGGACAAGAAAGAGATTTTACACCTTTACAGAATGAAACTAAAGCTCACATAAATTAAATAATTAACACTGTTGTGAATAATAAAAAGATTCCACAAGGTAATTACTCAATAGGTTGTCACCAAATAAGAATTGTGGCTGAAGAAGGCGAAATTGGTTATCCAGCTCCGGAAGGCTTTCACCAAGATGGTTTTGATTATTTAGCGATTTATTGTGTTTCACTAAACAATGTCAATGGCGCGACTTCATTGATTTCCCCTCTCGAAGATGAGAACAGCATTTATGAACATAATTTACTGCCAGGAGAAATCATGGTCGTTAATGATAGGCAAGTGAAGCATTTTGCCACACCTATCACAACAAAGCTTCCGGGCTTAAAGGCAAAACGAGACATTTTCGTCATCACTTTTTCAAAAATTACGAGTTATTAATGGCTATTGCAAACTACACAATTCAAGAATGGCTTTTCAATGAAGCACATGGTCATTTTGACTATGACTTAGCAGAAAGTGGCGTTCAGTTTCAACACGTAAAAGACTTAACATTAAATGACGATTGGTGTTTAGATTATAGCGTAGACCGTGGCGATTTAGAGCTAAGAAATACAGTACTGTCTCAGTATACGAACCGTACAGATGAGTTGAGTAACCTCATTACACACGGTGCGCAAGAAGCACTGTATATTCTCTATAACTCATTGTTAGAACGAGGTGACCATGTTATTTGCACATTCCCTGGTTGGCAGCAAGCATGGGAAGTACCAAGAAATAAAGGGTGCGATGTTTCATTACTTGAGTGGTCACCAAGCACTGAGTTTCCAATAGATGAACTAATCAATAGTATTAGCGACAATACGAAACTGTTAATCCTAAATAGCCCTTGTAATCCAACAGGCGCGATTCTGAGTGAAAATGAGTGGGCAGAGATAATTAAAGTATGCGAATTGAAGGGGGTTTGGATAGTTAATGATGAAGAATACCTGCTCGACTTTACTCAATCTGTTGTGAACAAGTATGCAAAATCGGTCTCCATTTCTAGTTTGTCGAAAATTTATGGATTACCAGCGCTACGACTTGGATGGGCAGTGTCAAAGAACCAAGACCTTATTGAAGAAATGGTTAATTATAAGCGTTACACCACAGTTTCCAACTCTATGCTTCTTGAAAAATCGGCACTCTTAGTTCTTCAAGATAAAGATAAACACATTCAACGCTTCAAAAACTACATTGAAGCGGGACGACCAATATTAGACAAATTCGCTGAGTTAGCCTCACCTCACTTGTCTTTAGTTGCACCACAAAACACACCTTATGCTTGGTTCAATACGGCGGAGTATATTGATTCTAACGAACTGGCTAAGCAACTACTCAAGCAACATAAATTACTTGTCATGCCGGGTGAAGTGTTTGGGTCTAAAAATGGAGTAAGAATCACTTATGCCAGAGAAGAAGCTTTTCTAAAGCAGTGTCTAAACATGATTCTTGAAACATTAAATGTAGATCAAAAAATTTAATCAAGGGCAAGCTGGGTGGAGAACCAAACTCCGGCTTTCGTTTTCCATCCAGCTATATTAAAGCGAGGAAATGACATTGGATTTATCTAGTTTACTCAGAGTTTTTAAATTAACACTACCCGTTGCGACAGCATATGTCCCTTTAGGTCTAGCGCTCGGAGTCTTCATGGTTTCAAGTGGCATTGATTGGTATTGGGCTCCTATTTCTGCGCTAGTTATATTTGCTGGCTCAATCGAATTCTTGGTTGTCACTTTTATTATCTCTGGACAACCTCTAATAGCGGTGGCTTGGACTGCACTGATCGTGAATTTTAGGCATATTTTCTATGGTTTGTCCTTTCCACTAAAAAGTATGAAATCACGCTTGCAAAAGGCTTACGGTGTTTTTGCCTTAACTGATGAGACTTATGCAATTGTATGTGCAAGTAAGGGAAGGCCGTTGAGGGGTATAGACATTAGTTTACTGCAAGTGATTAGTCACGCATGGTGGGTTGGAGCTAGCTTCTTAGGTGCTGTATTAGGTTCATTATTGCCCGCAGAAGTTACAGGTTTTGAATTCGCCTTAACGGCAATGTTCATTGCACTTGCGGCAGATGCTGTCAGTAATGACTCAGATATGTCTTTGCTAACCTATGCAGCAATATCCTGCGTGTTTGGGGCGTTAATGGAGTTTTACATATTAAAGTCTTCTTTTTTAGGATCAGGCCTTATCTGTTATTTATTGCTCATCAGTAAAGACTATAAACAGGCTAAAATGGAGGTACCGCTTCATGAATAGCGGCTTGGAAATATTTTTCATTATCTCAACGGTCTCGGTTGTGACTGTTTTATTGAGGGTCATTCCGTTTATCGTCAAGGGCAAGCTCGCATCAAATCAATATCTGGAGTATATCGGGACTAAGATGCCAGTTGGAATCATGATATTGCTGGTTGCTTACACTTTTTTGCACATTGACTTCTCAACCGCCCCTTACGGTATCCCACAACTTGTTTCATCTTTAGTGGTTTTCCTAGCGTATTGGTTTAAAAGAAATGCACTGGTTGCGATAGGGATTGGTTTGGGTATTCATCTTTCTATTGTTAACTACGCGCTATTTGTATAAGCAGTTCCGAGTCAGCAAGAGGTGGTTACATTTCTACTTCTTGCTTTATTTTTCTAACCTCTACCGGCGTGTAGCCATAGTGTTTTTTGAGTAATCGATTAAAATGCGCTTGATCGGAATAGCCAAACTCGTGAGCTACTTCTTTAACCCGCTTACCTTTAAGCAATTCATTAAACGCGCTTTCTAACTTCATCTGCATAAAGAAGTTATATGGTGTTAATCCATATTGTTTTTTGAACTTCTTGATAAAGTAGAATTCAGACAAATTCATTCGAGTTGCCACGTCATGAATACTAATTTTCTCGCGAACTTTTTCGCGCATTAAGTCAATTTCATTATTGCCGTATACAGGTTTAGCAAATTCCTTGGGTATTGCGGCACTAGAATAGTCCAGTAGAGTAGAAAAAAAATCCCATCCCGTATCCGACACCCTTTGAGGTGAACTAGTTTCATTCCGAGATAGATCAAAGTACTTTAGAAACAATTCTGTAATTCTTGGGTCGAATACAGCAGCCGAATCGAAATGCAACAAGTTTGTGTGCTCAAGGCTTTTCATTTTCGCCACTTTCAACATGAATTCTGGCTTTATACGCATGTTTTTGATGGATATTAATTCGCTCCCCCCACCACAATGAACCACTTCTGGATTTATAATACATAATTGGTTTTCACTATAGTAACGCTTCACGTTACCGACATGCAGCTTTAGTACCCCAGATGTCACCAAAGTAATGTCATAATCTAAATGGAAGTGTGGTGAGCACTCTTGAGAAAGATTTTTAGCTTGAGAAGTCATCACATCAGGAAAGATAGGGTTTATATTAAAATCTGAATACTTCAAGGTGCTCATAGTTACTCCTTTTCCAAGAGCGTTATTTCCGATTTTAATGCAATAAATCCAACTTATGCAAATGTAGTGTCAGGTCATTCAGCAATTGCTCGATAACACACTACAACATGGTTTTAGTGTCCATCCGCAAACACACCATGTGGTTGAGATAAGCTAAATTGTCGGTCAAAAATATATTGAAGTGAGCACCAGTGACAATGGTCAAGGTATAGCGCCAGTACAGTTAGCACATATTTTTGAACCGTTTTACACCACGGCAAGGCACAGTGGAAAAACCGGACTAGGATTAGCTTTTGCAAACAACTTAGTGGTTAAGTAGCTCCACGGCACTTTGCGCGCAAACTCAGTGCCAGAGCAAGGTAGCTGCTTTACCATCCGCCTACCGCTAGCCTATATGGCGATTTCGGCGTAACTGGCGGAGTTACAACACCGCTAGTAGTTCAACTTCAAATATTAACAGTGAACCTGGAGCGATAGCGCCCGCAGCGCGGTCGCCATACGCCAACTCGGCTGGAATATAAAAGCGAAATTTTTCACCCACTTTCATCAATTGTAAGCCTTCGGTCCAACCGGCAATCACTTGCGATAACTTAAATGAGATCGGCTCACCACGGTTTACTGAACTGTCAAATACTGCACCTGACAGCAAAGTGCCATGGTAATGCACTTTAACTTCGCTGCCTGCCGTTGGGCTTTGGCCGCTTTCAACGGCACTCAGCACCTGATATTGCAACCCACTTGGTAAGCTTACCACATCTGGCAAAGTTGCATTATGGGCTAAAAATTGCTGTGCCGCTTCGCGGTTTTGCAGCGCCACTTGTTTATTCTTCTGACCGGTGCGAATAATGCCAAACACCAACAGTATGATTAAACCGAGTAACGCGAGATTGAGCACACTCATGACACTTCCTTATCATCTTTTTCGTCTTTGTCTTCGTCATCACCATTCACCACCGCAGCAATGCGAGCGAGGCGCGCCAAAGCTAAGCCATTGATCGACTCTTCAGGATATTCGCCATCTTCAAGTTCACCAGCGGGTTGGCCCATCAATAAACTCAGCGCTTCGTCCACATCCGACACCGGATAAATATGGAACTTACCGTCCGTGACTGCTTGCACAACTTCGTCGTCCAGTACTAAGTTAATACAGTTGGAGCGCGGAATAATCACCCCTTGAGTACCTGTCAGGCCACGCAGCTTGCAAAGTTTGAAAAAACCCTCGATCTTTTCATTCACGCCACCAATTGCCTGAACTTCACCATGCTGATTAATTGAGCCTGTGAGTGCTATGTTTTGCTTGATTGGTAGCTGAGTAATCGCAGAGATCAGCGCACAGAGCTCAGCCAACGAGGCACTATCACCGTCGATATAACCATAGTTTTGCTCAATCGCGATATTGGCACTTAGCGTTAAACTAAAGTTTTGCGCATAGCGATTACCTAAGTAACCAGTCAGCAGCATCACGCCTTTGGAGTGAATGGACTTGCCTAAATCCGCTTCACGTTCAACGTCAATAACACCATCTGAGCCTGCATAAACCGTAGCTGTAATACGTGCCGGTGTACCAAATGCAGTATCACCGATATGGAGCACAGTTAAACCATTGACCTTAGCAATCGCTTCGCCTGAGGTTGCGATTAAGGTATGCCCTTCTTGCATGTCATCAAGCATGTTTTCACTGAGCTGACCTGTGCGATATTGCTTGCCCGCAATGGCCTCGTCGATATGCACTGCTTGAATATCCTGACTTTGATCTTGACGTGCGTAGAAACTCGCCTCAGCTACCAATTCTAATACATCCGCAAAGCGCGCAGAGAGTTTGGTTTGGTGCTCAGCCTGACGGTAACTGAACTTCAATAAGCGCACCATAGCCTCGCTACTAATGCCAAGCTGTAATGTGGTTTGGCAATATTCCATCACTTTAGTAATGAACTGATATTGCACTTTGTCCGTACCCGGCAAGTAGTAATCAAAATCCGCCAAAACGCGGAATAACTCACCAAATTCTTCGTCGTATTCACCTATGGTGTAATACAAATCGCGTGAGCCAAGTAAGATGATTTTCACATCTAAAGGGATCAGCTGTGGGCGTAGTGTAAAGCTGCTGCCTACTGAAGAATCTTGGTACGGTAAATCTGCTTTGATCTGCTTGGTTTTTAACGAGAGTTTTAAGCCATCCCAAACTTGCGAATTAGCTAGCACTTTTTCCGCATCCATGATCAGATAACCACCATTGGCGCGATGCAAAGCACCAGCCTGAATCGAGCGGTAACTGGTGATCAAAGTGCCTTGCGCAGTGGCATATTCCACTTTACCAAAAATATTGCCAAACGTTGGATTGGGCTCGTACACCACAGGCGCGGGGTCGTCTTCTTTATATTCCACCAAAATATTGGGAGCAAAGTAGTCGCTTAGCATGCCTTTGGCGTCAAAATCGTCTTTGTTTTCATCGTTGCTGTTACTGTCGTCCAGCCAATCCAGCACCGCATCCACAATTTCTGTTCTTAAATCTTTAAGGTAACGTAGCACCCCAAGACTGCTAGCATATTTATGCTCAAGGGCTTTTAGCAGTGGTTTTGTGGCGGTTTCTATGGTCGACTTTTTCAGATTACGCAGTTTTTCTGACGATTCGCGTTTCCATCGCGGCAACTCTATTAACGCTTCATTGAGTGCATCTTCGAGCACTTCAATGGCAGTAAAAAACTCCGCCTGCACATGTTCGTCAAGCTCAGCAAATTCCGCATCATTAAGTTGCTTGCCGTCTACCACAGGGGCAAATACCACCATGCCGTTATCTTCTAGCAATGCCACACTTTTTTCTGCCGCCAGCTGGTCAACTGCGGACATAGCTGCGTCGTATTTATTATCAAAATCGCGGTCGATGGCTTTTTTCTTACGTTGATAACCTGGATTGTCGAATGCAGCAGGGAAAGTGTCGACCACTTCGTCGAGCAACTCGTCTACATCATCAGCAAGTTGGCGACTTTGCCCGGCATTTAAAAACAGCGCGATGGGTTCACGGTGATCGTCATAATTATTGACATACAGCCATTCTTTTGGGGTCACGCGCGTTTTACTGTGGGCTTCAAGTTTGTCTTTAACCATAGTAAAACGACCAAGAGCCGCTTCCCCCATGACGTACATGTTGTAGCCCGGTAAGTGCATACCCAAAGCAAAATCCATCGCGGTTTGAGCGCGTTGCTGACCGATAAAAGGCAGAGAGTCAGGATAAGGATTGGTCATGCTATTTTCGACGTGCGCAAGAGACACCTGAGGCGAAAGGCCTGCGGGTTCTAAAGGCTTGATTTTTATCATTGTAAACTTCTTAATCGACAAAGAAACAGGGCTAGAGGCCCGAGTTAAGGATGTAACGCCTTGCGAATAAACTCTTCACCGCCACACTCGTTACATGGCAATATCGCTTGGGCATAATATACATCATGGCAATGTCCGCAATTCTTACATACTAATTGCCCTAACGCTATCGCCTCACCGGCTTTATATTTACCTTGGTGTTGGAAATCGCCTTGCAGCGCTTGCCACTCAAGTTGAGTGCGGTCTTCAAGTTGCGCCAATTCGTACCAAATGGTATCACGCAGCTCCTGCAGTGCTATCTCGTTATACTCTTGATGGTGTTGTTTGAAATGCGCAAAATCGCGTTTGAGGTAGTCACTATAGAGCTGCAATTTGTCTTCCGACAATTGCTGTAAGGCTTGCTGGTAGGCGATAAACTTTACTATCAGCTGCTTCACTTCATGCTCATTTACGTCCTGAAGCCACGCTGCAAATTGTTTGAGTAAGCCTTGATAATCTGCCATTGCTTAGTCCCCTTACTTTTGCCCACTGATGCTATAGGTTTAGTTGTTTTTGCCGTAAAAAACAACCTAGAGAGAAATGAAAAAGTACTAAAGAATAACTAGTTGCAGAAAAATAGTGGCATTACCGCAAGGATTAAAGCAGCACCTTTGAAGCTCCAAAATAAGCTCAGCAAGTACGAATTCAGCGGCTTAAGTACTAGAGCGCAATAATTCCTGATATCAAGCTGTGCAGTTATGCACGAGACAAGTAAAAAGCGAGGCGATAACCAAGGTAGCTGTACAAACACAACCTTCAATCCTTGTGAAGACCGGCATGTCTTTTCCTTATCACAGCACTTCGTTTGTCGCAGCGCCTTGGTATCTTGAAACCAATATATCACACCAATTTCACAGATAAAGCCAACATGGTTAACCAATGTAAACGAAGGCGTTTACTCGGTCCCTGACTTGAAGTGAATTAACTAACAAACTCTGACATTTTTAACTCTGAAGTACACGAAGCGTATTTCTCTGACAAAATCCCGTCCAAGCGCTGTGATCTGCGAATCATTTCGGGTATGCTTAGCGCAATTTTCGTTTAATTTGCTGGAAGTCTGGAAACATCAATGCAAGAGCAATATAACCCACGCGAGATAGAGCAAAAAGTTCAAGCTTATTGGGAAGCAAACAAGTCATTTAAAGTCGTTGAAGACGAAAACAAAGAAAAGTACTACTGTCTGTCAATGTTCCCTTACCCAAGCGGCCGTCTGCACATGGGTCACGTCCGTAACTACACCATAGGTGACGTGGTTTCGCGTTACCACCGTCTGCAAGGCAAAAACGTCATGCAGCCAATGGGATGGGACGCTTTTGGTCTTCCAGCTGAAAACGCTGCTATCAAAAACAATACCGCGCCAGCAAAATGGACCTATGAAAATATTGCTTACATGCGTAACCAATTAAAGCAACTTGGCTTTGGTTATGACTGGGACCGCGAAATTGCGACTTGCCATCCAGAATACTACAAATGGGAACAATGGTTTTTCACTAAGTTGTACGAAAAAGGCTTAGTTTACAAGAAAATGGCTACCGTCAACTGGGACCCTGTTGACCAAACTGTACTAGCTAATGAGCAAGTTATCGACGGTCGCGGCTGGCGCTCTGGCGCTTTGGTTGAGCAAAAAGAAATCCCACAATGGTTTATCAAAATCACTGACTACGCGCAGGAATTGCTTGACGATTTAGACAAGTTAGATCACTGGCCTGAGCAAGTGAAGACCATGCAACGTAACTGGATTGGTCGCTCTGAAGGCTTAGAAATCGATTTTAAACGCGCTGATAACGGCGAAACTTTCACAGTTTACACCACTCGCCCAGATACCTTTATGGGTGTCACTTATGTGGCTGTGGCAGCAGGCCACCCAATTGCCCAAGAAGCCGCAAAAACCCGTGACGCAGTAGCTCGCTTTGTTGACGAATGTAAAAACAACAAAGTTGCCGAAGCTGACATGGCGACGATGGAGAAAAAAGGCATCGCCACTGGCTTTAGCGCTATTCACCCATTAACTGGCAAAGAAGTACCAATTTGGGTTGCTAACTTTGTGTTGATGGATTACGGCTCAGGTGCAGTAATGGCAGTACCAGGTCACGACCAACGTGACTTTGAATTCGCAACCGCATACGGCCTTGATATCAAACAAGTTATCGCACCAGCGGCGGGGGTTGACGCTGTGGTTGATTTAGACGTTGCGGCTTACACTGAAAAAGGTGTGCTAGTAAACTCAGGTGAGTTTGACGGTCTTGATTTCCAGCAAGCCTTCAATGCCATTGCCACTAAACTTGAAGGTTTAGGCGCCGGCAAACGTAAAGTAAACTTCCGTCTACGTGACTGGGGCGTGAGCCGTCAACGTTATTGGGGTTCACCAATCCCAATGCTGAACACGGCGGATGGTAAAGAGCTTGCTGCACCAGCAGAAATGCTACCAGTACGCTTACCAGAAGACGTCGTGATGAATGGTGTAACTTCGCCAATTAAAGCTGACCCAGAGTGGGCAAAAACGACGTTAAATGGCGAAACGGTATTCCACGAAACGGATACTTTTGACACCTTTATGGAGTCTTCTTGGTACTACGCGCGTTACTGTAGCCCACGTTACGATGAAGGCATGTTAGAGCCAGGCGCAGCAAATTACTGGCTACCAGTAAACCAATATATCGGTGGTATCGAACACGCGATCCTGCATTTATTGTATGCGCGTTTCTTCCACAAATTACTGCGTGATTTCGGTCTAGTTACGTCAGATGAGCCATTTGAGCGCTTACTGTGCCAAGGTATGGTTCTAGCTGAGACTTTCTATCGTAAAGACGAGAAAGGTGGTGATATTTGGATTGCGCCAACTGATGTTGCCACTGAAACTGACGACAAAGGCCGTATTATCAAAGCATGGCACAAAGTCGATGGTGAACCTGTGCAATCTGCTGGTATGGCGAAAATGTCGAAGTCGAAAAACAACGGTATCGACCCACAAGTGGTTATCGACCAATACGGTGCTGACACCGTGCGTTTGTTTATGATGTTTACTGCGCCGCCAGAGCAAACGCTAGAATGGTCTGACTCAGGTGTTGAAGGTGCACATCGTTTCTTAAAACGTATTTGGAAATACGCTGCAGACGTTAAAGCGGCTGGCACTGCAAGCTTAGATATCACGGCATTAACCAGCGAGCAAAAAGTGCTACGCCGTGAAATTCACAAGACCATCGCCAAAGTGACGGACGACCTTGAACGTCGCCAAACGTTCAACACCGCCATCGCAGCGATTATGGAGTTGTCGAACAAGCTCACTAAAGCACCTTTGACTGAAGCACAAGACATCGCGCTTGCCAATGAAGCGTTAGAAGCGCTGATTATTATGCTTGCGCCGATTGCGCCACATATGAGCCATGAATTATGGCAATTATTGGGTAAAGGCGATGACGTACTGAATGCCCGCTGGCCACAAGTGGATTCTTCTGCCCTGGTTGAAGACGAGAAGCTTATCGTAGTGCAAGTCAACGGTAAGCTACGTGCGAAAATCACCGTGGCGGCTGACGCTAGCCAAGAGCAAGTTGAGAAACTGGCTTTTGCGGATGAAAACGTCACTAAGTTCACCGATGGTCTAACTATCCGCAAAGTGGTTTACGTTGCGGGCAAACTGTTAAACGTGGTGGTAGGCTAAGATGTCATCTTGGCCTAAACTCAGCTCAGCGCTTTTTGCGCTGGGCTGTGTGCTACTGAGCAGCTGTGGCTTTCAGTTAAAAAAAGCCTCGTATATTCCGGATGACTTAAAACAGCTGGTACTACATGCCGAAGATGAACGCTCTGCTTTGTATATGCAGCTGCAGTCGGATTTAGCGCGCGCGCAAGTCACCTTATTGACTGAAGATAACGCTGAGGCATCGCAACTGATCCTACTCAAAGACAGTTTGGAGCGACAAACACTGAGCCTATTTAAAAATGGCCAAGTTGCTCAGTATGAATTGGCGTACAGTGTCAGCTATCAAGTTATTCGCAGAGGTCAGGAGCCGATTGAACAGCGTTTTGAGCTGTATCGTAACTATCAGGATGACCCTAACAACGCGCTAGCAAAATCTAAAGAACTAGAACTTTTGCTCAGTGAACTGCGCAGGCAAGCCAGTCAACGTATCATTCGTCAGTTATCTTTATTGTAATGCGGTACTACGCTAACCAATTAGCCTCTCAATTACAAAAGTCCCTAGCGCCGTTTTACTTGGTGTTTGGCGAAGAGCCTTTTCAGGAGCAGCAGTGCGTCGATGCGATTCGCGCCCATGCCAAGCAGCAAGGATTTGATGAAGTCGTCAAATTTGCGGTGTTGCCCGGCTTTGACTGGCAAAATGTGGTGGCGCAGTATTTCAGTATGTCGCTGTTTAGTGCCCGCACTTTAATCGAAATCGACTTAAACCAACAAAAACCGGCGGCCAATGGCGCACAAGTACTGAAAACCCTCAGTGAACAGATTAACCCTGACGTGGTGTTAGTACTGAAAAACCTCCCAGCAGGGCAAGATGTACAACGCAGTGCGTGGTTTAAAGCGCTTGATGGACAAGGAGCCTTTGTACCATGCTATCCGCTGACCGGGACTCATTTACGGCGCTGGTTAGACGAACAATGCCAACGCTTACGTTTAAACCTTGCCGCGCCAGCCAAAAACCGCCTGTTAGAAGCCACAGAAGGGAATTTGCTCGCGTGCCATCAAGAGCTGGAAAAACTCTCGCTGCTGTTTGGTCAAACACAAATTCATGAGCAAACAGTCCTGCAAGGCCTTCTCAACCAAGCCAAGTTTGATATTTTTGACTTAAGTGCAGCACTGCTCCACGGCAATGCCAAGCAAGTGTGCAAAATCATCAATAAGTTGGCCAGCGACAACAGTGAACCTATGGGTTTAGTGTGGGCACTACAAAAAGAAGCGCAATTGCTGCAAGACTTACAGTTCGGTCAACGCGAAGGCAAAGACTGGCAAACTTTGTGTAAGCAACATAATATTTGGAAAAATCAGCAAGCGCCTGTGCAACAAGCGATGCAAAGATTGACCAACCATGACCTTGAGCAAATCTTATTAGCGCTCGCAGATTTTGACCGCGCTTTCAAGCAACAAGCTATGGTGGCTCCGTATCAAGCATTGCTGCATATCGCGCTATTATTTTGCACCCGTTTACCCTTTGCGTTACCTTTCACTGAGGATAGTGACTGATGCAGGTGATCTTCGGCGGCACGTTTGATCCAGTGCATAGCGGCCATCTAAATATGGCCACGTCTGCACTATCGCAATTGCAAGCCGAACATCTCTACTTTATGCCCTGCGCAATCCCTGTGCATAAAGCGCGCCCGGGTGTTGCTGATGCCCACCGTATCGCCATGCTCAAGCTCGCGATTGCTGAGCATCCTGAGTTTTTGCTTGATACTCGCGAACTAGAGCGCACCGAGCCGTCCTATTCACTGCTCAGTATGCAAGAATGGCGCAAAGACAGACCAACCGAGCCACTGGTATTTTTACTCGGTATGGACTCATTTAACCAACTTCATCGTTGGTATCATTGGCAACAATTGGTTGCACTATGCCATATTGTGGTTTATCAGCGTCCAGGCGATGTATTTGCACCAAGTGCCGAACTGCAAGCCTATTTGGCCGCGGCAGAAGTCACTGAGCCAAACCAATTACACCAGCAAGCGGGTGGCTTGTGTTACTTTATGGCTGGCCCCACCTTTGATGTTTCATCAAGCCAAATCCGCGCTTTGTTACAGCAAGGCCGAAGAAATGAACTCGCACTGCCAACGGCAGTCTTAAGCTATATCACAGAACACCAGCTCTACGCTGGCGAAACGGGTTTCCCGTGTTAAAATGCCCTATTAATTGCAAGAAGAGAAACAACATTGGAATCGCAACAACTACTTGATTTTGCCTTTGATAAAGTCGATGACATGAAAGCCAAGGACATAGTCCAACTGGATGTCCGTGGTAAATCTAGCGTCACCGATTTTCTACTCATTTGTACTGGTACGTCAAAACGTCACGTCCAATCTATCGCCGATCACGTCGCTAAAGAAGCGCGCCACGCTGGTGAAACTCCCCTTGGTCAAGAAGGTCAAGATGTCGGTGAATGGGTCTTAGTTGACTTGGGTGATGTGGTGGTTCATGTGATGCAAGACCAAACTCGCCAACTTTATGAATTAGAGAAGCTTTGGAGCTAAAGTTTGAAGATCCAGCTTATCGCCGTTGGCACTAAAATGCCCGCTTGGGTGGAAGTCGGTTTTAAGGAATATCAGCGCCGTTTCCCAAAAGATATGCAGCTTGAGTTGCTCGAAATTCCGGCGGGAAAGCGCGGAAAAAACGCCGACATCAAGCGCATTTTACAACTTGAAGGGGAAAAAACCCTTGCTGCCATTCCTAAAGGTAACCGCATTGTCACCTTAGAAGTGTTAGGCAAAGCGTGGGATACTCATGAGCTTGCTGGTCACATGCAAAAGTGGCAGCATGATGGTCGTGATGTCAGCTTGCTCGTCGGTGGCCCAGAAGGACTCGCTCCAGAATGTATTGCTGCATCGGAGCAAAAATGGTCGTTGTCTAACCTCACTTTGCCGCATCCATTAGTGCGAATTATTGTTGCCGAAAGCCTTTACCGTGCCTGGAGCGTCAATAACAACCACCCATATCACAGGGAATAGTCGAAAAGATGCCAAAACGCCGCCCCGCCATACGTGACCACTCTGCGGAAGCAAATTTGTTCGCGCGCCGCGCGTTTGTCAGCTTTGTGTTCGTAACTATTTTGGTGGCGGTGCTGGCGTATAACATCTACGACTTGCAAGTTCAGCAATACGAAACTTATTCCACGCGCTCGGACGATAACCGTATCAAGGTTATTCCGGTGGCGCCAAACCGGGGTCTTATCTATGACCGCAATGGCGTGCTATTGGCCGAGAATCGTCCTGTTTATAATCTCGAAGTCGTGCCGGAAGAAGTTAAAGATCTCAATAGCTCGCTCGACGCAGTAGCCAAGTTAATTGATATTAGCGACCAGCAACGCGAAGAGTTTTTAAACGACATTCGCCATAATCGCCGTTTTAAAAGTCAGGTTTTAAAAGCGCGTTTAAACGAACAAGAAGTCGCGATATTTTCAGTTAACCAGCATAAATTTCCAGGCTTTAGTGTTGAAGCTCGCCTCACGCGCTATTACCCATTCGGTGACACCCTCACCCACGCCCTTGGTTATGTCTCTAAGCTCAATAAGAAAGAGCTCAATGAGCTTGAAATGGCTGGTCGCGATACGAACTACCGCGCTACCTATGACATCGGCAAACTTGGCATTGAGAAGTACTACGAAGAAGCACTGCACGGCATCGTTGGTTCGCAGCGGGTCGAAGTCAATAACCGCGGACGTATCATTCGTACCTTAGAATTTAGCCCACCCCAACCGGGGAAAGACCTTATTCTCACTTTGGACATTGGCCTACAGCAAATTGCCCAGCATGCACTCAAAGACACCCGCGGCGCCGTGGTGGCTATGGATGCTCGCGATGGCGGGATCTTGGCTATGTATTCCAACCCCAGCTATGACCCTAACCTGTTTGTCCACGGTATTAGCGGTAAAGATTATCGCGCCTTGCTCAATGCCGACAAACCACTCATCAACCGCGTCACGCAAGGTCGTTACGCGCCAGCTTCGACCATTAAACCTCATATGGCCATTTTAGGGTTAGAAGAAGGTTTAGTGACTGAACATACCCAAATGTTCGACCCCGGTTTTTTCAAAATTCCTAATGTTGACCACCGCTGGCGTGACTGGAAGCGCTGGGGACATGGCAAAGTAGATGTGTTTAAAGCCATTGAAGAATCTTGCGATACATTTTTCTATGATATCGCGCATCGGCTTGGCATCACCAAAATCAGCGACTTTATGAGCCAGTTTGGCTTTGGCGAATTGTCAGGCATAGATATTTATGAAGAAACCACTGCCATTTTGCCCAGTGTCGAGTGGAAGCGCGACCGCTACAAAGAAAACTGGTGGGCAGGCGACACAATTTCCGTTGGCATCGGCCAAGGTTACTGGACGGCAACGCCATTGCAAATTGTCAACGCCATGACCATTTTGGTTAACCGTGGCGCTTATCTACAACCGCATTTAGTCCAAGTTGCACGGCAAGACTCCAGTGTTGAGCAGTTATTCACCGAAGAAAAACCGCCAGTCCAGCTGAAAAATCCACACCATTGGCAAATTGCGCTTGATGCCATGCACAATACCGTACAAAAGAAAAATGGCACTGCACATAAAGCGTTTGCTGGCAGCACTTATGATGCTGCCGGCAAAACAGGCACAGCGCAGCTCGTCAGTATTGCTCAAGGTGAGCGCTATGACGCTGAAAAGCTGCAAGAGCGGCATCGCGATAACGCTATTTATATCGGCTTTGCCCCCTTCGATAACCCGCAAATCGTTGTTGCTGTGGTGGTCGAAAACCAAGGTGGTGGTAGCTCTGTGGCTGCGCCAATTGCCCGCCAAGTGATGGACTATTACTTTTCTGCTAATCCATTGGAAGGGGCACAGCCATGACCGAATTACAAAACCGTCGTTCAATCTGGCAACGTTTGCACCTAGACTTACCGCTGCTATTAGCCCTACTGGTGATGATGGTCGGCAGTTTAACCATAGTGTACAGCGCCAGCGGCCAAGATATGGATATGATGATGCGCCATACTACCCGTATGGGCGGAGCGTTACTGGCGATGTTCTTCCTCGCGCAAATACCGCCCAATACGCTCAAACGGGTCGTTATACCCATCTATTTGATAGGACTTATGATGCTAGTGGCAGTGCTCGTTGTGGGCGTCAGTTCAAAAGGTGCGCAGCGCTGGTTAAACCTTGGCTTTACCCGTTTTCAGCCGTCTGAAATCATGAAACTTGCCGTGCCTATGATGGTGGCTTGGTACATTGGCCGCAGCCAACTGCCACCCAAAGCTTGGCAATTATTGATAGGCTTTGCCATCGTAATGGCGCCGACTATTTTAATTAAAGAGCAGCCGGACCTTGGTACATCAATACTGATTGCCAGCTCAGGGATTTTTGTGCTGTTTTTATCCGGGCTTAGTTGGCGCTTTATCGGCACTTCTTTGGTACTCGCTGTGCCCGCTGGTTATTTACTGTGGCACTATGGCATGCACCAATATCAAAAGCAGCGCGTGCTGACGTTTTTAAACCCTGAGAGCGATCCGCTCGGCACCGGTTATCATATTATTCAGTCTAAAATCTCGATTGGCTCGGGCGGTATTGAAGGCAAGGGTTGGTTGCAAGGGACGCAATCACAGTTAGAGTTTCTTCCAGAACGCCATACCGATTTTATTTTCTCGGTGCTAAGTGAAGAGTTTGGCTTGGTTGGCGTTGTGCTGCTGCTTTGTATGTATTTATTTATTATTGCGCGTGGGCTCTATATTGCTGTTAATGCACAAGATGCCTTTGGTAAACTATTGGCGGGCGCTTTGACTTTGACGTTTTTTGTTTATGTTTTCGTCAATATTGGCATGGTGTCAGGTTTACTTCCTGTAGTTGGGGTTCCTCTACCGCTTATCAGTTATGGTGGCACATCCATGGTTACACTGATGGCGGGGTTTGGGATCATTATGGCGGTCGCAACAGAAAAGAAAATGCTTTTAAAATAATGAAGAACATCAAAACCTTAATTCTCACTTTAAGCTTAGCAGCTGGCCTTGCTGGATGTAGTAGCCCAAGCCGTTACCACATTCGCCAAGATGCGGCGCCGCTGCGCTCACCTACTGTGTTGGAAATGCAAGATGCCTTGGTCACTAACGAGCGCAAAAGTGCTGCGGCTGGGCGCCAATATACGGTACTTGGTAAAACTTATACGCCAATGAAAAGCGAACAAGGTTATCAAGCCGAAGGAATTGCTTCTTGGTACGGTCGTAAATTTCATGGCTATTACACCTCAAACGGCGAAGTGTTTAATATGTTCGCCATGACAGCAGCACACAAAACCTTGCCTCTGCCGAGTTTTGTTAAGGTCACCAACCTTGAAAACGGTAAATCTGCGATAGTCCGAGTGAATGACCGCGGGCCATTTCACGACGACCGCATTATCGACTTATCGTACGCTGCAGCGTACAAACTCGGCTATTATCATAATGGTACAGCGCGAGTTAAGATTGAAGCGATTACACTGGATGAACCAGCGCCGCGCTTCACTTATATGCAAGTTGCAGCCTCTTCACAACTGAATAATATTCGAGCATTAGGTGATGCGCTCAGCAAACAATATCGCCTTGCACACAATATTAGTGAGGAAAAAGGCCTATATAAGTTACGATTAGGCCCGATTGCCTCCGATGAAGACGCTGAAAAACTATTAAATGAGCTCAGAAGTGGCCAATTTAATCGTGCTTTCTTGCTTTATAGCGAAAAGCAACTTTAGAATAAGACGTCATTTAAGATTAACGACCAATAAAATTACGAGTGTAATGACAGTGTTGAAACCCACCTTAGTCAAAAAAATCTGTGGTATTGCGTTAGGTGCTACAGTGTTTTCCGCTTCGGCGCAAATTTTACCTGCGCCGCCTCAAGTCAATGCCAAAGGCTATATCCTAGTCGACTTTACTACTGGTAAAGTGCTGGCCGAAGGTAACGCTGACGACAAGTTGGCACCGGCTAGTTTAACCAAGATGATGACCAGTTATGTGATTGGCACTGAGATTTTGGCAGGTAACATTGCCCCAACAGACATGGTCACAGTGAGTAAGAATGCTTGGGCGAAAAACTTCCCAGACTCATCAAAAATGTTTATCGAGGTTGGTAAACAAGTATCTGTCGATGAGCTTAACCGCGGTGTTATCATTCAATCTGGTAACGACGCGTGCGTCGCCTTAGCTGAGCATATTGCAGGTACTGAAAACGCCTTTGCAGATCTCATGAATGCGCACGCTGAAAAGCTCGGCATGACCAACAGCCATTTTATCAATAGCCACGGCCTAGATACTAACGAGCATTATACAACAGCTCGCGATATGGCAACGTTAGGGGCAGCACTTATTCGTGATGTGCCTGATGAATATGCCATCTACAAAGAAAAGTCTTTTACTTTCAATGGTATTAAGCAGTATAACCGCAACTCATTATTGTGGGACGCAAGCTTAGATGTTGACGGCATTAAAACCGGCCACACTTCAGAAGCTGGCTATAGCTTAGTAAGCTCAGCTACCAAAGACGATATGCGTTTAATCGCCGTAGTAATGGGTGCAGAAAGCGAGCGCGCTCGTAAAGACGAAAGTAAAAAGCTGCTAAATTACGGCTTCCGCTTCTTTGAAACCATCACCCCTTATAAAGCCGGTGATAGTTTTGCCAAACAACGTATTTGGATGGGTGATAAAGAAGAGGTTTCTTTGGGGATTTTACAAGATACCCCTATTACTATCCCACGTGGTCAGCGTAAAGATTTAGCCGCGACTTTTGAGCTAGACAAAACCTTAGAAGCACCTCTTGCTAAGGGTAGCAAAGTCGGCACGTTATTCTTACAGCTAGACGGTGAAGAAATTGCTCGTTACCCGTTAGTTACCTTGGAAGAAGTCGGTGAAGGCAGCTTCTTTGGCAAGATCTATGACTATTTACGTTTACAGATCATGCAATAACCACAACTTCAGGTCTTACCTTAACGCCCCTACTTTTTGGGGCGTTTTTTTTTGCTACAAAAATGGTAAAATGCCGGACAATTCCGTCATCCGGCGGCCAAATGTAGTTCCCTGTGCACTTTCATTTGCTAAAAACTTGGTACTCCTGCTGTCTCATCGCAAACATTAGAGGGTCTGCAAGTACCAGAGTCAATACAGCAAACGTGCAGGAAAAGTACCGCAACAGCGTGAGGACATCTAAGTGGCAACACCCGTACAAAACACCAAATTTGATGAGTACCTTGAGTTCCCTTGCTCATTTACATTTAAAATCATGGGCTTGGCTAATGTTAACTTAATTGACCAAGTGCTAACTGTGATGCAGCGTATTGCCCCAGGTGATTATGCACCGAAAGTAAAACCAAGCAGCAAAGGCAACTATGAGTCAGTGACCTTAGTGGCCATTGTCACCAGTAAAGAGCATATCGAACTTATCTACAACGAAGTAGGAAGCCTCGAGCACGTGCGCCACATGCTATAAGTGCAGTGGTGACATCAATCTAATCGTCCCAACAAATTTGCTGGGCGTGGTGGGTTATACTCCACCCGATACGGACAGGATAAAACGTGAAAGCAGTTGACGTTTATGTACGCCATTTGGGCCGTCAGGCATATGAACCCATTTGGCAAAAAATGCAGCAATTTACCGATCTTCGTGATGATACGACGCCAGATGAGTTATGGCTGGTTGAACATGAGCCAGTATTTACTCAAGGTCAGGCTGGCAAAGAAGAACATTTGCTAGCAACAGGCGATATCCCAGTGATCAAAGTAGACCGCGGTGGCCAAGTTACCTACCACGGTCCTGGTCAACAAATGTTATACGTGCTGCTGGACTTGCGTCGTCTGAAAATCGGCGTGCGTGAACTTGTCACTTGGCTCGAAGAAAGTATCATAGATTCGCTCGACGAATACGGCATCAAAGCTTACGCGAAAAAAGACGCTCCAGGTGTGTACGTGAATGAAAGCAAAGTTGCGTCACTTGGTCTGCGAGTGCGTCGTGGCTGTTCATTTCATGGCTTGGCGCTTAATGTCAATATGGACTTATCACCGTTTTTGCGTATCAACCCATGTGGTTACGCCGGCATGAATATGGTGCAAACCAAAGATTTACAAGGGCCACAAACCGTTACCGAGGCGGGCAAAGGGCTTGTGCAACAGATGCTAAAACGCCTTCAGGCAGAGTGCGTGATAGAAACAGAAGGGTTCGAAAACCAATGAAAAATCCAGTTAAAATGGAACCAGGTGTAAAACTGCGCGACGCTGAGAAAATGGCGTTGATCCCAGTCAAAGTGCTACCCACTGAACGTGATGAAATGTTGCGTAAACCTGAGTGGTTGAAGATCCGCTTACCCAAATCAAGCGAGCGTATTGATGGCATCAAACAAGCGATGCGCAAGCATGGCCTGCATTCAGTGTGTGAAGAGGCCTCCTGCCCTAACTTATCTGAGTGTTTTAACCACGGCACTGCAACCTTTATGATTTTGGGGGCAATTTGTACCCGTCGCTGCCCATTCTGCGACGTAGCGCATGGTCGCCCATTAGCACCCGACGCAGCTGAGCCAGAAAAACTCGCGCTGACTATCAAAGACATGAAGTTAAAATATGTCGTTATTACTTCAGTTGACCGTGACGATTTACGTGATGGCGGTGCGCAGCACTTTGCTGACTGTATCCGTGAAATTCGTAAGCATAACCCTGGCATCACCATTGAGATTTTAGTGCCAGATTTTCGTGGCCGGATGGAGCGTGCGCTAGAAATCCTAAGTGCCACGCCACCTGATGTCTTTAACCACAACTTAGAAACGGCGCCACGTCTATACAAACTGGCGCGTCCGGGTGCAGACTACAAGTGGTCATTAGAGCTATTACGCCGTTTTAAAGAAGCGCATCCTGAAGTTAAGACCAAATCAGGCTTAATGGTTGGTCTTGGCGAAGAAATGAGTGAAATAGAACAAGTACTGCGCGACTTACGTGAACACAACGTAGATATGCTGACTGTCGGCCAATATTTACAGCCGTCTAAGCACCATTTACCAGTGAAACGTTATGTGCCACCCGCTGAGTTTGATGCACTTAAAGACTATGCTGACGAAATCGGTTTTGTCCATGCAGCATGCGGACCGTTCGTCCGTTCTAGTTACCACGCAGATCAACAAGCTGCAGGTAAAGAAGTCAAATAGACTAGATAAACGCCACCGCTCGGTGGCGTTTATCTTTTTGCCATCGTCTCCTACTTGTAAGCCACAAGTTACACAACGTTGCATTGATTTATAGCAAAACTATTTCAATTTTTGTGCGGTCATTATATCTTCCAACCTCTCTCACCGTACAAGGGGCAGTTTGTGCAAAAAAATAAAACGCTCGGCAGCATGCTTATCATCGCCGGCACAACCATTGGCGCAGGAATGCTCGCGCTGCCTATCGCTTCAGCAGGATTAGGATTTTCAACCGCGTTAGCCATTATGGTCGTGATTTGGCTGTTAATGACTTACACTGCATTATTGATGCTAGAAGTGCATCAACATGCCGCACCAGAAGCGACTCTCAATACTTTGGCTAAGCAATGGCTTGGCCGTCGCGGTCAATTGGTGGCAAATTTTGCCATGGTATTCTTATTTTATGCCTTATGTGCAGCTTATATCGCAGGTGGTGGCGGGCAATTACAAACTAAGCTCAACCACGCTCTAGGAATAAACTTAGCACCCCAATTCGGCTCTGTGATTCTCGCGGTACTTGTTGCCATTATCGTCACTTTAGGCACCAGCACAGTAGATAAATTAAACCGTGTCTTGTTTACCCTCAAAGTTGTGGTTTTAGGCAGCTTATTCTTTGTTTTGACCCCTTATGTACGTGGCCAACACTTATTGGATATGCCAGTGCAGCAAGGCTTAATTATTTCCGCATTACCGGTGATCTTCACCTCGTTTGGCTTTCATGGCTCTATCCCTTCGATTGTTCGTTATGTTGGGATCGACATCAAAACATTACGTCGAGTGATGATAGTCGGCGCTTCAGTGCCTTTAGTGATTTATATTTTCTGGCAGTTGCTAAGCCTTGGTATCTTAGGTCAAGCAAGCTTGATGCAAAGTGCGGGCTTGCAAGGTTTTGTTAGTAGCGTTGCGACATTAGTGCATAGTGAACAGATCAGCACCTTTGTTTCAGTGTTTGCTGATTTGGCGTTGGCCACCTCATTTCTTGGCGTGAGTTTAGGGCTTTTTGATTTCTTTACTGATGCGTTAAAACAGCAAAATTCACCTCATGGCCGCGTTAAAACTGCATTAGTCACTTTCTTACCACCGCTGGGTTTTGCCTTGTTCTATCCCCAAGGCTTTATTATGGCGCTAGGTTACGCCGCAATTGCCTTAGTGGTCTTGGCTATCTTTTTGCCAGTGGCTATGGTTTGGCAGCAACGCAAAGCCAATGCTTCGTCTAGCTATCAAGTTAAAGGGGGTAACATGGGCCTTGCACTGGCCGCACTTTCTGGCGTGGCAATTATTGGCGCACAATTACTGCAAATGGTTGGTGTCGTTCCAGCAATTGGCTAAGCACTGAAAGATAAAAATTTTCGTTAGTAGAAAGGGCTCGCTGAGCCCTTTTTATTTTCGCCATATCTGTCTGTATTATCTATCAGCTGCAGGTTTGTACTGATAAATATCTGGGCGATAACGAACTGTATATGCGTCCCTACCGATAATAGGGTATCGTTGTAACCTAATACTTTATTGCCAAATACAGATAATATGCGATAACGGTTTAATGGCATATAGTTTAGATTTCAGGCGACGAGTGTTTGCCTATAAAGAAAAGCACCACCTTACTTTTGAGCAAACAAGTGAACACTTTGGTGTCAACATCGCTTCATTATTCCGTTGGCCGAATAAGGTGGAGCCTTGCCAAAACGTGATAAACCAGCAAGTAAAGTCAATATGGAATTACTAAAAGCGATATTGAACAGTTTCCTGATGACTATCAGTGGGAACGCGCTAAACGATTGAACGTAAACCAACCTGCCATTCATTACGCGCTAAAACGCCTCAATATCAGCTATAAAAATGTATGGTCCGCCTCGTTATCGCAATGATTAACTTGTTAATAACTGGGTTGGTTTGCGCTAATGTATTCTGAGTCCTGTTGGGTGCTCCCACATCCGGCTCCACGATGAGATCCACGCTGGATTATCCTCAAAAAACCAAAAGCTTCTGACAGCTGTTTATTATGTCAGGTTTTAATCCAGTGGTTCTACCGTTTTCGTCATCACATACCTCATTGCAAATTCGGTTCTAACATTTTGTGGTTAAAAGGTTGTTTCCTTTTCGTGACCGCCCTCGCTATTTGTACCAGCTTATTTGCTAAGTCTGTACATACCACGTTAAACGGTTTCGATACCCTGAGATCCAACAGCCATTGACCGAATACTTTACCCGTTTAATCCGGCCTCGACAGAATCACTCTCGCGCCATGAATGAACAAGGTTCTTAGCATCTTGTTCCCTCGTTTGCTTATTCCCAGCAACTTCGGCTTCCCGCCAGTCGAGTATTGCGCGGCAACCTGCCCCTGCTTGGCAGCCATGTTGCGCCTGTTTTTAAACTGGGTGGCATTGCCTATGCTGGATAAACATAGACTTGCTGTCATATCACCTATACCCGGCACCTATTTCAGCAGCTCTCCCACTGGATTATGCTCGACCAACTGCTGAAGCTTTATATCCTGTTTGACAATTCGTTCATTGAGTAGAATATAGTATTCTTACTGTTCGGCCAGTTCCTGCATCAATAAAGGCGGCAGTGACTGGCTTTGCATCGCTAGCCAGTTGAACAGCTTTTTCATCGCGCTATAACCTTGCGGCAGGCTCATTCCGAATCCAGCAGCAGTGCACCGATACGTGACATACAAGCCGTCCTTTTCTTGATATAACCCTGTCGGGATTTACCAATGGCCGAAATCACCTGAGCTTCTCCACTTTTGACGCAGACAAACCGCATCCCCGGCCTAAGGGTTGCTTCACCAATGGCTTTAGCATCAATAAAATCATTTTTCTTGCCTTTGACAAAAGGTTTGACGTACTGGGGAGGAATTGGCCGAACTTCCTGGTCGTGTTGCTGGCAGAAACGCCCCAACCAATGGGCTCCGCCACATGCCTCAAAAGCAATTAGACATGGTGGAAGAGCTGTTCACTAAGCGCTTGAACTATCGCAATTTATTTTGATCCAGCTATAGGTGAGCTTTGGCATTTAGCCCAAGTACCCTATTGGGCTCATGCAAATAGAGTAATTGGACTAATAAAATTAATCTTCTTCGATTTTCTCTTCGCCAGTGGTTTTTTTGGCGGCAGGCAGCTTATGGTGAATGGCAGATTTGATCAGCATATAACCACTAATCGGCGCTGTTAGAATAAGGAAGATAGAAATTAAAATTTCTTTTGCGCTTATTCCCTCTAGCGATTGGCTAAAGTACACCATAGCAGCAGTGAGCAAACACGCCATGCCTAATGTAGTTGCCTTAGTTGGTCCATGTAAGCGCATAAAAAAATCGGGCATTTTAACTAAGCCAATTGAACCAATGAGAACAAACACACCACCGATTAACAATAAAATAGAAATGATCCATTCACTCATATTCATCCCCTATTCGATGATGTCGCCACGTAGCAGGTATTTACACACAGCTACGGTACTGACAAAACCAAGCATGGCAATCAGTAGCGCCGCTTCAAAATAAAGCGCAGTGCCCATGCTCATACCATACAGAATAATTAAGGCGATAGAATTAATATACATAGTATCTAACGCCAAAATCCGGTCTGGGATCGATGGTCCCGCTACCAATCGCCACACGCTTAATAACAAAGCTAAACCAAGCATCGCAAATACTATCAGTAACACTGTTTCTAACATTGGAAGATCTCCTTTAGCGGTGCTTCGTAGCGCGATTTTATTGTCGCGATTAGTTCAGCTTCATCTTTTAAGTCCAGCACGTGGATAAGCAAATAACGCTCAGTTGGCTCCTCGCCTGTGGCTAAGGCTTCAGGCCAAGGATAGACCTCGGCACTTACCGTTCCGGGCGTCAAAGACACTGTGCTGGCTAAGATGGTAATGGGCATAGCTTCAGTTAAATCGAGTGGCACTTTAACAAACGCAGGATTAAGGCGTTTATTTGGCCCTAAAATTAATGCCGCAACCTGAACATTGGCAGTAATAATATCGAATAATACTATCGCCAATTGTTTAACGGCTAAACCCGGACGTAAAATCAAAGGCTGAGGATCACGAAATGGCGAAATAACCCAAGGGATCACTATCGCTAAAACTGCACCGAGCACGATATGACCAGCTGAAACACTGTTATTTAGCAATAACCATACAACAAACAGCATTAAGCTGCGAAATGGCGTAGGTAACCATCGAAAACGAGCCTCAACACGCATTAGCCCTGCCCTCCTAACACTAATCGCAACATCCCAGCATAATCATGCACCCAAACAGCCGCATGATTGCTCAACTCAGTCATTGGACCGGCAAAAATAGCCAGTAATGGTGAACAGAGCAGTAACATAAATACTGCGACCAGCTGCGCGGGATGCGCATTTTCTGTCGCTGTGGCGTGAATGTCCTTTTGTGGACGTTGCCAAAACACCGTTGCTCCCGCCCGTGCCAAAGCCACTAACAATGCAAAACTAACGAACAAGTAAAGTGGCCAAAACGTTTGGCTGTGACCTGCCTCTAAAGTGGCATTCAATAGCCAGATTTTCCCGATAAAACCGGACAGGGGTGGCATGCCAATTACCGTCAATGCTGCCATCCCAAACCCTAAAGCAAGGAGCAGCGGCTGATTGACCGCACGACCGGCGGTGATGCGGTCCATGACTTTGCCACGCTGGCGCGCGATGAGATCAGCAAGTAAAAACAGTGCAGCTGAAACTAAGGTAGAATGCACCATATAGTAAATCGCCGCTGCGGTTGCCGCTTGCGTTTGCACCGCCACTAAGGCAACCAAAGTACCAACAGAAACAATGACGAGATTGGCGGCTACTTTTCGTAAATCCTGGCTGGCTAATACACCAACTGCTCCCACCACTATAGTGGCAAGCGCCAAGCCCCAGAGCCAGTCCTGTGCCATATGGTTAAGCTCACCGGCATGCTCACCGAAGATCAAAGTGTATACACGCAGCATAGAGTACACACCCACTTTGGTCATGATCGCAAAAATCGCTCCGACCACAGGCGTGGCCGATGCGTAGGTGCTCGGTAGCCATAAATGCAGTGGCAATAAGGCTGCTTTGAGGGCAAAAACCACCAGTAATAATAGCCCACCGATTTTCGCCAAATACACGTCGTCACCACTAAGTTGACCAACCTTTTGCGCCATATCAGCCATGTTGAGTGTACCGAGCACACCGTACAAAGTGCCAAGCGCAATCAAAAATACTGCAGAACCCACCAAATTCATAATCACATACTGCAAAGCCGCTCGCGTGGTGTGTTTATCTGCCGCGTGCATCAAGAGCGAATACGAGGCAATCAATAACACTTCAAAAAATACGAATAAGTTAAACGCATCTCCGGTTAAAAACGCACCATTGACCCCGAGCAATAAAAAATGCAATAAGGGATGGAAAAAGCCACCTCTTTCATCATCACCCGCAGTGCTATAAACGGCGCACACTAAAGCCAGCAAAGATGTCAGGATAGTCATGATAACCGCAAGTGGGTCGGCAACCAGCACAATGCCAAACGGCGCCTGCCAGTTACCTAAGGCATAAATTTGCGGGCCTTGACTGAGTACCTGAAGTAATAATGAAACAGTCACTAAGGTTGTGAGTACCGCCAAAATAACCGAAGCAATGCGACGAATACGCACATTTTTACCACAAGGTGGCATTAATAAAATGACCCCTGCCAGCATCGGCAATAAAATGGGTAAGGCAATTAAATGCATTAACATCAAGACTCCTTGCCTTTTCTAGCTTTTTTGGGTGTTGGCACGACACCATTAACATGGTCATTACCCAAATCTGCGCGACCACGAATGGCTAATATCACCACAAACGCAGTCATAGCAAAACCTATTACGATTGCGGTTAACACCAGCGCTTGTGGGAGCGGATCAGCATAGCTTTTGCTCATCCCAAGTACTGCTGCCTGATTCAAACTCAAACGACCTGAAGCAAACAAAAATAGGTTTACTGCATAAGACAACATAGTTAAACCAAGCACAACGGGAAAGGTACGAGCGCGCAAAATCAAAAATACGCCACAGGCAACCAGTAAGCCTACGCTTGAAGAATAGAGTAGTTCCATTAATGGGGTACCTCTTTACTAACAGCTTGCGTGGTCAATTTACCAAGACTCGCGAGGATCATCATAGTTGCGCCAACCACAGTCACATATACGCCCAAATCAAACGCCATGGCACTGGCTAGTTCAATTTTGCCTATGCCTGGAATATCAAAATAATCAAACCAACTGGTTAAGAAAGGTCGATTAAATAGCCAACTGCCTAATCCAGTTGCCAGCGCAATCGCAATACCTGAGGCGATAATTTTGCGGTAGTTAATTGTAAAGCGTGCCGCTATCCACTCAGAACCATGGGCAATATATTGCAAAATAAAGGCGATTGCGGTGATAAGACCGGCAATGAAACCACCGCCAGGGAGATTGTGGCCACGTAAGAAAATATACACCGATACCAGCAATGCCAGAGGTAATAGCGCCTGTGAAATGCTCGCAAGCAAAATTGGATAGCGTTCTTTCGCCCAAGGTCTACCCTCACCATCACTGGCTGGCATAAACAGCGGCAAATTGACGAGCAGTTTAAAGATACCAAGCGCTGCGATACCCAATACGGTAATTTCACCTAAAGTATCAAAGCCACGGAAGTCGACTAAAATCACATTTACTACGTTGGTACCACCGCCGCCCGACTTGGCATTCTCTACAAAAAATTGTGAAATAGAATCCAGCGGCCGCGTCACTAGCGCATAGCAAATACTGCCAACAATGACCCCAATAGCGGTCGCAATACCAAGATCACGCAAGACTCGAATGGAGCTTGATTCTTTGGGCGTATGTTGAGGTAAGAAGAACAGCGCCAACATCAGCAAAATCACAGTGACTACTTCAACCGTTAATTGTGTTAATGCTAAATCCGGTGCGGAAAAACGGGTAAACGCAACTGATACCATCAAACCTACAATAGAGATCATGATAAGTGCAACAATACGCGCACGATGCCAAATCACCGTACCGAGCGCTCCAACCATTAACATCGCCGCACCAATGCCAACGTGGACGTCAATATCAGTAGGCACTTTATTACCTACTAAACGATGCATTTCAAAGAGTGGCCAACCAGCTGCCAGCAGCACCACAATAAACATCAGCATTAAATAGCGCTGTAACGAGCCGTTTTCAATCGCATCAATACGTCGCTTGCTCCAGTCAGTCATGCTGTTAATCATATTTTCAAAAATGTGTTTAGCACTGAGTGGTGGCAAAGAAGCCTGAAACTGAAACAGGTATTTGCGTTGAGTATAAATCAGTAAACCACCACATACAGCCAAAGCGCTCATCAACAAAGGCAGATTAAACCCATGCCAAATGGCAACATAAAATTCAGGCGCAGCGGTCCCTAATACCGCACTTGATGCCACATTGAGCATATCTTCGACGATTAAATTCGGGAACATACCGACTAATAAACACAGTGCCACCAGAATTTCTATTGGCACCCGCATATAGCGCGGTGCTTCATGTGGCTCTTTAGGTAAATCAATTGGCTGCCCATTGAAAAACACATCATGAATAAAACGGGCGGAATAGGCCACCGAAAAAGCCCCTGCAACGGTCGCGAGCACTGGAATAAGCCAAGACATTGAGCCCAATAATTGCTGATGCAAGGTTTCGGCAAAGAACATTTCTTTTGATAAAAACCCGTTCAGAAGTGGCACACCCGCCATAGCCGCAGCCGCTACCATGGCAAGCGTTGCGGTATAAGGCATAAATTGCCACATCCCATTAAGCTTACGCATATCTCGCGTGCCCGTCTCATGGTCGATGATCCCCGTTGCCATAAACAGCGATGCTTTAAAGGTTGCATGGTTGATAATGTGGAATATCGCCGCGACCGTCGCCAACTCAGTATCTAAGCCCAACAACAAAGTGATAAGGCCCAAATGACTGATGGTTGAAAACGCCAATAGCCCTTTTAAGTCATGCTTAAATAACGCAACATAGGCACCTACTAACAAAGTCGTAAGCCCTGTGAGACCAACTAAAATAAACCACAGGTCGCTACCTGCCAAAGCTGGATAAAAACGGGCTAATAGGAAGATCCCAGCTTTCACCATAGTAGCGGAGTGTAAGTAGGCACTTACTGGTGTTGGTGCTGCCATGGCATGCGGCAACCAAAAATGAAATGGGAATTGCGCAGATTTAGTAAATGCGCCTAGAAGCACCAGCACTAAGGTCACTTCATACCATGCGTGCTGCTGAATAAGCGCTCGACTGGCTAAAATCACATCAAGATCATAACTGCCAACAATATGGCCTAATAACAACAAACCAGCAAGCAGCGCAAGGCCTCCGCCACCCGTTACTGCCAGCGCCATGCGCGCGCCGTTGCGTGCTTCACTCTTATGCGACCAATAGCTTATCAACAAAAATGAGCTGATACTGGTAAGCTCCCAAAACAGCCAAAGCTGGATCACGTTGTTTGACAACACAATCCCCAGCATTGCCGTCATAAACAGCAATAAGTAGCTATAGAGCTTGGGCATTGAGTCTTTTTCACTTAAATAGTAGCGTGCATAAAACAGCACCAGACAGCCAATACCTAAAATTAACAACACAAATAGTAAGGCAAGGCCGTCTAAACGAAACGACACATCAATACCTAATAAAGGGATCCAGCTTAGTGAGTAACGTAACGTTTCTCCGCTAAACACTTGTGGAGCAAGTTGGAAAGTCAGCACCAAAGCTGTTAGTGGCATCGCCAGCGCCACAGCCGTTAACTGAGTACGACCAAGCCGTCCCAGCAAGGATGTTATTAAACTGCCGAACAAGGATAACAAGGGTATCCAAAGCAATGCCATAGAACCTACCTTTTCAAAATTAAGTCTGACGCCATTTTCTAAGACCACTCGCGAAATACAGCTTTTTTGAATGTCTTAGCCAAGCGCATAAATTATATACTTTTTTTCGCGCGTAACGACCACAGTTATACTTTATTCGCAAAGTGCTTGTCCAGCTCACGCCAATCTAGCTGGTGATATTTTAACCATACTTAACAAACATTTCAGGTTAATTTAAATAATACCTTGAAACATGTACATTTCACCTACATCGGCTGCCATAAAGTATGTGCCAATTTTATATCGGCAAATTTGTCTTCAGCGATTTCTTGTCGCCATAGCTGTCTATATTGTGCATCCAAAGCCACAGTTTGATATTGCATTTTGCTCCAACTTTGACTGGGTCGAAATGCCGGTAATAAGCCCTTTTCACAACTCGGGCTAGGTTGCCAATTTGCAGGGGCATCTTCACGGCGACCAACAAACAGATTGGGCGCAATAAGACCCGATTTATTGCAGCGCCAACTCGCTTTAGCTGCACTAAACGGATATTCATCCTCAAAGCCATGAAAATGCATTAACTCGTGAATAAAGGTAGCGTGCTCTACGGTCTGACTCACTGTCATTACCCCGTGTTGCACATTCGCTTTGCCTACCTGAGTGATAACGACCGCAAAGTCAAAATCAGTAACAACCGTTTGAAATTGCCTCAGAAATGGGCGCCATAAACACTGAGCGAATGCGCCTTCATCATTTTGCTGGCAAGAAAGCGCCCCATTGGCATAAAGTGGCACTGAAAAACAAAAACTATGCGGTGCCGGCTCTGGTGATTGCTGATAGGCTTTGATTAAACGCTCTGCTGTAGCGAGTGCGGCGAGATTCTCGACCACCACCAGCACTCGGCTTGCACATGCTTGAGCAGCAATAGAGTGAGGCTGTAATTGCAGCCGCGTTGCATAGTTAAGCGGCAGAGCCGCAACACTGAGACCTACATGCAGCGCCAACAAAGTGCGCTGTTCATCCGCAAGCTGGTAATGGCTGTTTAGCCAGTTCAGTGCCGACCATGCCTGCTGTGTCACAAGCTCAGTGGCTAACTGTTGTATTTGTGCACCAGACCAAGTATCCAAATAACGATGCCAAGCCGACGCAACAAATTGCAGTGGTTGGCGGACAAGCTCTGTTGCGAGTATTTGGAATTGCGCTGGCTGAACCTGCAGCTCCGCTAATACTAAGCGGCTTTCATGTGCTACTGAGGGCAAAGCTAACGCGGCAATAGTAGGTGCTTGGAAGTAACTGAGTGGCTGAGTATTGAGCGTAGAGAGTGCATAACCTTGGGATAACGCGGGTATGGGGTCATGGCTTGCCTTGACCCCAACTAATAACAGCGACAGAGCTACCAGCTTAGCCTTCGTCTGCCACACCGCTCATAATATCCAATTCAAGGCGCGCGTATTTGTGCTCAACAAACTCATACACGTTGGTTGCCAGTGCCAGTTTGAAGAAATCTATCGCAACAGCTTCTTGACCACGTGCTTGATAAAGCTTAGCAAGATAAAAATACGCTTCACATAGACGTTCTGCGTAAGACTGCGCCGTTTCAATGCCAACAGGCAGGTTCGCTAAAAAGTCACTCTCAGATAATTGCCCAAGGTACAGCGCGACAATCTGTGTTCCCCAGTTATTCTGATCTAACTGCGCCGCATGGCTTTTCAGCGATTGTAGTGCCGCTGTTGTATCGCCCTGACTTTGTGCAAGGAACAACCACAAACTACGATAAGGATCTTGCGGTGCATGCGCTTGAAACGCGGCAAAGTCTTTACTCGCAAGATCTGCACGGGCACCATAATACAAAGCGATGCCACGGTTCAAATAGGCATATTCGTGCTTATCATTGAGCTCCAGTACAGTATCGAACATTTCATAAGCCTGTTCGTACTGCTGCAATAAGGTATGGTGAATACCCAAGAAATTATACACTTCAGCCAGATCCGGCTTCATTTTCACGGCACGGTTAAAATCAATGCGAGCCAAAGTGGTCAAGCCTAAACTGTCGTACAACACGCCACGGTCATAAAATAACTGTGCCTGTTGCTCTGGCGGTAACTCAGTGCGGGTTAATAATTCGGAAAAACGCGCAATGGCAATTTCATTGCGGTAGTCTGCATTCAAAGGCACACCAAACGGAACATTTAATACCGATTGTGTCTCAGGCGGTGTGGTAGTTTGACAACCACTTAATAGCGCGCCTGCCAGCACCACTAATACGGATAAATTTAGTTTCATACACTCCTCGGGCTCACGAACCTCTGATTCGTTGAGTCTGTTTTGACATTGCTGTGCAAGTTGATGGCGTCAGGCACGAAAATCAACAATGACCCACAAAGAATACTATTCAATTTTATAATTGTGCCGTTTAGGGGCCAATCTGATACCAACTGGGTAAAATGTTTCGCATCAAGCGCAACTAAATAATCAACCTTGGCCCTGGCCTTAGATTAGATTGTGTTATTGCAGCCTTGTTCACCTACTTTAACACACAACGATAAGTGTTTGGCGATTAAGAGCAAATTCTCAATTTTTAACCCAAGCCCAATTGACACTTTGCCATTAAAACATAAAAAAAGGGGCTCAGCAGCCCCTTTTCTCATTGCTTACAGAAAATTGCTTATTCTGCAGGCGTTGCGTCTTGTGCTGCTGGTGCAGCAGAGTCTGACGCTTCTTTGATGCTTAGACGTACACGACCTTGACGGTCAACTTCTAGCACTTTAACTTTCACTTCCTGACCTACTGTTAGGTGATCAGCAACATTCGTCACACGCTCAGAGCTGATTTGAGAAATGTGTACTAAGCCATCTTTACCTGGCAGAATGTTTACAAACGCACCGAAATCAACGATACGGATCACTTTACCTGTATAGATTGTGCCTACTTCTAGTTCAGCTGTAAGCGCTTCGATACGACGAATTGCTTCTTTCGCACTTAAACCATCTGTTGCTGCGATTTTCACTGTACCGTCATCTTCGATTTCGATAGTAGTACCAGTTTCTTCAGTCAATTGACGGATTGTTGCGCCACCTTTACCGATAACTTCAGCAATTTTCTTCGGTGGAATGTTCATAGTGTAGATACGCGGTGCGAACTCAGACAGTTCCGCAGCAGGCGCAGCAATCGCTTCGTCCATCACACCTAAGATGTGTAAACGAGCCGCTTTGGCTTGCTTAAGCGCGATTTGCATGATCTCTTTGGTGATACCTTCGATCTTGATGTCCATTTGCAGCGCCGTTACACCTTCACGCGTACCTGCTACTTTAAAGTCCATGTCGCCAAGGTGGTCTTCATCACCTAGAATGTCTGAAAGTACAACAAACTCTTCGCCTTCTTTCACTAAGCCCATTGCGATACCTGCAACCGATGCTTTGATAGGCACACCGGCGTTCATTAGTGCAAGTGATGCACCGCACACAGAAGCCATTGAAGAAGAACCGTTAGATTCAGTAATTTCTGATACTACACGGATTGAGTATGGGAATTCAGCCAGTGTTGGCATAACAGCCTGAACACCACGCTTAGCAAGGTTACCGTGACCGATTTCGCGACGTTTTGGTGAACCAACAAAGCCCACTTCACCCACGCTGAACGGAGGGAAGTTGTAGTGCATCATAAAGTGATGCTTTTGCGTGCCAACTAAATCGTCGATAAGTTGTGAGTCACGCTCAGTACCTAGTGTTGCAGTAACAAGTGCTTGCGTCTCACCACGAGTGAAAATCGCAGAGCCATGCGTACGTGGTAGCACGCCCGTCATCACGTCTAGTGCACGCACCATGTCAGTGTCACGACCATCAATACGTTTTTCGCCAGCAATGATACGGCTACGCACGATTTTCTTCTCAAGTGAACCGAATTGCTTCGATACTTCTTGTCCGTCTAGTGTTTCACCTTCAGCAAGTTCTGCGCTTAGCGTTGCTACTAAGTGCTCTTTTGCCGCAGCAAGGGCGTCTTTACGTGCTACTTTATCCGTAATACGGTACGCTTCGCCTACTTTGTCGCCAACGATAGCAGCAACTTTGTCTGCAAACGCTACGTCTTTTTCAGCTGCAGTCCAAGCCCAATCAGCTTTACCAGCCATGGCTTTGAATTCTTTTACCGCAGTGATGATAGATTGCGCTTGTTCATGACCGTAAACGACCGCACCTAGCATAATGTCTTCAGACAATACGCCAGCTTCTGATTCAACCATTAATACTGCGTTTTCAGTACCAGCAACCACTAGGTCAAGTTTGCTTTGCTCAAGCTCTTTAAGCGTTGGGTTTAGTACGTATTGACCATCGATGAAACCAACACGTGCCGCACCAAGTGGACCATTGAACGGAATACCAGATACAGCTAGCGCTGCAGAAGTACCGATCATCGCCACGATGTCTGGTTGAATTTCAGGGTTTACTGAAACTACAGTAGCGATAACTTGCACTTCGTTAACGAAACCGTCTGGGAACAGTGGACGAATTGGGCGGTCAATTAGACGCGCGATCAAGGTTTCGCCATCTGAAGGACGACCTTCACGCTTTAAGAAACCACCTGGTATACGACCTGCAGCGTACATACGCTCTTGGTAGTTAACCGTCAGTGGGAAGAAATCTTGGCCTGGAGCTGCTTCACGCTTACCAACTACAGTAACAAGTACTGAAGTATCGCCAATGCTTGCTAGCACAGCGCCGTCTGCTTGACGTGCGATTGCGCCGGTTTCTAAAGTGACCGTGTGGCGGCCAAGTTGGAATTCTTTAATAATTGCTTGCACAATTTATTCCTTTTTATTGAAAAAAAATAAACGCCAACTACAACCAATTACAGTCTTAAGAGGACTTACTGCGAGGTGAATAATCCACTTAAGCACTACAATTGGCAAAAGTATGACGTGATTTAGCCTTGTGCTAAATCGGGCTTAAGTATACTTCTGATAGCCCAACAAAAAAAGGGGCTATTTAGCCCCTTTTTCTTCAGCAGGTTAGAATCAACCTACTTTAATCAAATTATTAGCGACGTAGGCCAAGCTCATTGATTAGTGCTGCGTAACGCTCAACGCTCTTACCTTTTAGGTAGTCAAGAAGCGTACGACGTTGGCTAACTTTACGTAGCAAACCACGACGTGAGTGGAAGTCGTGCTTGTGGTTAGCAAAGTGACCTTGTAGCTTGTTGATGTCTGCAGTTAGAAGTGCAACTTGAACTTCTGGTGAACCAGTGTCGCCTTCAGCGCGTGCAAATTTTGCTACGATTGCTGCTTTTTCTGTATTGCTTAGTGACATAATAAAACTCCAAAATTTATGGGTATAGACACGCTTTAGCCGATCACTAATTCAGCCAAAGCAATTGCGGCGGCATTCTAACAGCTCCGCTTAGAAAATTCCACCGCTTTTAATGTGCTTTACTGTTGCATCGTAGAGAGTGCACGTTTGGCTTTCAGATGGCCATGCTGATTGCGCTCGCCCAAGCCAATAAATTGCCCTTCCGCCATCACTTTGATGATGCCTGCTGGCACTTCACTTTCCAGTTTCACCACTTGACCATGACTAAACGCTTTACCTTGCTCAGCAGAAATCGCCACCTCAGGTAAATCAGTCAAGGCGCTATCCATCGGCAAAAGCAGCTTATCCAGCAACGCATGGCGTGCGCTTTCGTCTTCTGCTACATCAGCCACCAAAGCTTCAAGATGTGCAAAATCCACCATCTTTTCACTCGGATAATGGCCTACTTCACTGCGGTGTAACATGATCACATGCGCGCCACAGCCAAGCTTTTCACCTAAGTCATCAACAATAGTGCGGATATACGTGCCTTTTGACACGTGAACCGTCATCTGAATTTCTTCAGCGTGACTATCATATTCATCTAAACTGATGCTAAACACCGTAATACGACGGCATTTACGCGGCACTTCAATGCCTTCGCGGGCATATTTGTAGAGCGGTTGACCTTGATATTTCAGCGCCGAATACATAGATGGGTATTGATCTGACTCACCTAAAAAGCTTGCGACTTCCGCTTCGAGTTGCGCACGGGTAATATTCACAGCACGGGTTTCCACCACTTCGCCATCAGAATCTGAGGTGGTAGTGCGTTCACCTAATTTTGCCCGTACCACATAGGTTTTGTCGGTATCGAGCAAAAACTGCGTGAACTTTGTGGCTTCACCAAAGCAAATTGGCAGCATGCCTGTCGCCAATGGGTCTAAAGCACCTGTATGACCTGCCTTTTGCGCGCCAAATAAAAATTTGGCTTGTTGTAACGCTTTATTAGACGAAATGCCTTGGGCTTTATTCAACAACAATATGCCGTCTAGCGGTCGACCTTTATTGCGTTTCGCCATTACGCCTGCTCGCTCTCGTCACCAGCCTTGTCGTCGGCTTGCTCAGGTAAATCTGCGTCTTCACCGCGCTTTTCTTTATCTTCACGGATCACAGACTCAACTAGGTTAGAGATACGCATCCCTTCTAGTAACGAAGTATCAATAACAAAACGTAGCTCAGGCATGATACGTGCGCGAATTCGTTTGCCTAATAGCGAACGAATATAGCCACCCGCTTCATTCAAGATTGCCGCACTTTGCTTGCTCTTGTCTTCGTCTGAGGTATTTAGAACTGTGATAAATACTTTTGCGTAAGATAAATCGCGAGATACTTCAACTGCCGATACAGTCACTAGACCTAATCGTGGATCTTTGATTTCTCTTTGAATAATCACAGCAATTTCTTTTTGAATTTGCTGGCCTACTCGGTCAGTACGAGAAAATTCTCTCATGCTTTTACTTAATCTCTTTATTAAAAACTGGGTTTCGACATGACAAAATGGGGGCTGAGCCCCCATTTTATTCAGCCTATGACCTTACGGGTCAATGCCTTACAGCGTACGCTGAACTTCGATCGTTTCGAATACTTCGATCTGATCGCCTGCTCTTACGTCATTATAGTTCTTCACGCCGATACCGCATTCCATACCGTTACGTACTTCTTGTACGTCGTCTTTGAAGCGGCGTAGTGACTCAAGTTCACCTTCGTAAATAACCACGTTATCACGTAGTACGCGGATTGGTGCGCTGCGCTTAACAATACCTTCAGTAACCATACAGCCAGCGATTGCGCCGAACTTAGGTGAACGGAAGACATCACGTACTTCAGCAAGACCGATGATCTGTTGTTTGAACTCAGGCGCTAGTTTACCAACCATCGCTTGTTTCACTTCTTCAATCAGGTCGTAGATAACGCTGTAGTAACGTAGGTCTAGCGCTTCAGCTTCAATCACTTTACGCGCAGAAGCATCAGCACGAACGTTAAAGCCAACTAGGATAGCGTTAGAAGCAGCAGCTAGTGTTGCGTCAGTCTCAGTCAGACCACCTACACCAGAACCTACAATCTTCACTTTCACTTCATCCGTAGACAACTTCACTAACGCGTCAGAAATCGCTTCCACAGAACCTTGTACGTCGGCTTTAAGTACGATGTTCACTTCTGATACATCGCCTTCTGTCATGTTCGAGAACATGTTTTCAAGCTTAGCTTTCTGTTGACGTGCCAATTTCACTTCACGGAACTTACCTTGGCGGTATAACGCAACTTCACGTGCTTTACGCTCATCACGTACCACTGTGGCTTCATCACCTGCAGCTGGCACACCAGAAAGACCTAAGATCTCAACTGGGATTGACGGACCGGCTTCTTTGATGTCTAGACCATTTTCGTCTTTCATCGCACGTACACGGCCGTACTCAAGACCACACAGTACGATGTCACCTTGGTTTAACGTACCTGACTGAACTAATACCGTTGCAACCGGACCACGACCTTTATCTAGACGTGATTCGATAACCACACCAGCCGCCATACCTTTACGAGCAGAGCGGAGTTCGAGTACTTCGGCTTGAGTCAAAATTGACTCAAGTAGGTCATCAATACCTAGGCCAGTTTTTGCAGAGATATAAACGAATTGCGTGTCACCGCCCCACTCTTCTGGGATAACGTTAAGTGCAGCGAGTTCGTTCTTCACGCGGTCTGGATCAACACCTGGTTTATCCATTTTGTTTACCGCAACGATCAGAGGCACGCCTGCTGCTTTAGCATGTTGTACCGCTTCTTTCGTTTGTGGCATCACGCCGTCGTCTGCTGCAACCACTAATACCACGATGTCCGTTGCCTTCGCACCACGAGCACGCATTGAGGTAAACGCCGCGTGGCCTGGGGTGTCTAGGAAAGTGATCATACCACCTTCGGTTTCTACGTGGTACGCACCGATGTGCTGAGTAATACCACCCGCTTCACCTGAGGCTACTTTCGCTTTACGAATGTAGTCAAGTGTTGACGTTTTACCGTGGTCAACGTGACCCATTACGGTTACAACTGGTGCACGGTGTACTAGCTCTTCACTTTCGCTACGGTCGCTTAGCACTTGCTCTTCAAGTTGGTTTTCTTTAACCAGAACCACTTTGTGACCCATTTCTTCAGCAACTAATTGTGCTGTTTCTTGGTCGATAACCTGGTTAATGGTTACCATGTCACCCAGTTTCATCAGGGTTTTAACCACTTCCGCGCCTTTTACTGCCATACGTGAAGCCAGTTCAGCAACTGTGATAGTCTCACTGATACGAACCTCGTTTTTCACTTCAGCAGTTGGCTTTTGGAAGCCTTGCTGTAACGTTGAAGGTGCCTTTAACTTACCTTTGTGCGCTTTGCGGTTAACCGGCAATTCACGCTCTTTTTGGCTCGCTTTTGACTTGCTCTTCTTCACGCTACGGCGTGCATTTTTCTCTTCGCGCTCATCTGATTCATCTTCAGCTTGACGCGCATAAGTTGAAGTCATCAAGTGGTGATCGCTATTCGCTTCACGCACACGACGTTCTTCTTCTTCCTGCTGCCAACGCGCTTCATTCTCTTCCGCTAAGCGTTTTGCTTCTTCTGCCACGCGTTTAGCTTCTTCTTCAGCTTTTTTCAGTGCTGCTTGCTCCGCTTCTTTACGCAAACGCTCCTGCTCCGCGCGCTCCGCCTCAGTTAAGGTCGGCTTGTGTGCTTCCTGCACTTTATCTTTACTGCGCTCTGCGTCTGCTTTACGTTTTGCTTCATCTTGCGCTTTACGCTCAGCGTCTTCTTGCGCTTTGCGTTCCGCTTCTTCTTTGGCGCGCAGCGCCGCTTGTGCTTGAGCTTGACGCTCTGCTTCTAAACGTGCTGCGTCTTCTTGTGCCTGACGCTCAAGTTCTTGTTGCTGCTCAAGTGCGCTTTTCTTCACGTAGGTACGTGTTTTACGCACTTCAACCTGAACTGATTTTGCTTTGCCAGTTGACCCGGTAACGCTCAGCGTGCTTTTACTCTTACGCTGTAGCGTCATACGCTCAGGACCTTCAGCGCCAGAACCACCATGCTGTTTGCTCAGATGGTTCAATAATTGCGCCTTTTCCGCTTCCGTAACCGCGTCACCTTTGGCTTTGGTGATACCAGCGTCTTGTAGCTGCTGGAGTAACTTATCAACAGTTGTATTGATCGTCTCGGCTAGCTTTTCAATGCTCACTTCTGCCATTGTGTGTGTTACCTCCCGTTAATAATTTACTCTTCACCAAACCAACAGATGTTACGGGCAGCCATGATAAGCTCACCAGCACGTTCTTCTGTTAAATCTGTGATTTCAACTAAATCGTCGATACCTTGCTCAGCTAAATCTTCTAAGGTAATGATACCTTTGCTTGCCAACACTAGTGCAGTGTGGCGATCTAAGCCTTCAAGTGCCAACAATTCATCTGATGGCTCAGCGCCTTCCAGACTTTCTTCGTTTTTCAGCGCTTTCGTGGTTAACGCGTCTTTCGCACGGTTACGTAGCTCTTCCACTGTGTCTTCATCAAGACCATCGATCTCAAGGAATTCAGCAACTGGTACGTACGCAACTTCTTCTAATGAAGAGAAACCTTCATTGATAAGTAACGTCGCGAAATCATCATCTATATCTAAGTTTTCAGTGAATAGATGGATAAGCTTGTCAGACTCTTCAGAGTTCTTACGCTGCATTTCTTCCACTGTCATCACGTTCAGCTCCCAACCAGTCAGTTGGCTTGCTAAACGCACGTTTTGACCGTTACGGCCGATAGCTTGTGCTAGGTTATCTGCTTCAACCGCAATATCCATGGCACGTTTGTCTTCATCAACTACGATTGACGCCACTTCTGCTGGGGCCATTGCATTGATAACAAATTGCGCTGGGTTATCATCGTAAAGCACGATATCAACACGCTCACCACCAAGCTCAGTAGAAACTGCTTGTACACGCGCACCACGCATACCCACGCACGCACCTACTGGGTCAATACGCTTGTCGTTGGATTTAACCGCGATTTTAGCACGAGAACCTGGGTCACGCGCTGCGCCACGCAGTTCAATCATTTCTTCGCCGATTTCAGGTACTTCAATACGGAACAGTTCCATTAACATCTCTGGTTTAGAACGTGTTACGAATAGCTGCGCGCCACGCGCTTCTGGTTTTACTTCATAAAGTAAACCACGTACACGGTCACCAGGACGGAACGTTTCACGCGGTAGCATGTCTTCACGGTAAATAACCGCTTCAGCATTGTTACCTAAATCAAGGATAACAGCGTCACGTGATGCTTTTTTAACAACACCAGTAACTAGTTCACCTTTTTGATCTTTATAAGCGTCAACGACTAACGCACGCTCAGCTTCACGTACTTTTTGTACGATCACTTGCTTCGCCATTTGCGTGGTAATACGGTCAAACTTAATTGACTCGATTTGTTCTTCGACATAATCACCTAATTGGATTTCAGGATCATCAAAACGCGCTGCATCCAGAGTGATTTGTGAGAACGGGTGCTCAAGCGCACCATTTTCCAACGTTTCAGCAACTTGCCAACGACGGAAAGTATCGTACTCGCCTGTTTTACGGTTAATCGATACACGTACTTCGATTTCACCTTCATGTTTTTTCTTCGTGGCGGTCGCTAGTGCGAACTCTAAAGCTTCAAAGATTTTTTCTCTTGGAACCGCTTTTTCATTAGAGACGGCCTCAGCCACCAATAATATTTCTTTTGCCATAGGTAATGCCTCGTTTGCCCTGTTCCTTCGCACTCAAATTAGAACTTTGCAATGATATTGGCACGCTCAACGTTGCTGACCATAAGGACAAATTCAGCACCGTCGATTTTTAGCGTGAGCATATCACCGTTAACTGCAACTAAGTCGCCTTTAAAGTTGCGGCGACCATCCTGAGGAAGCTTAGTACGAATACGTACTTCTTCCCCTAGCGCTTTTTCAAAATGCGCTTGCTTGAACAAAGGTCTGTCTACGCCTGGCGAAGAGACCTCTAAGGTGTACTCATTTGTAATCGGGTCTTCGACGTCTAAGATAGCACTCACTTGATGACTGACTTCCGCACAATGTTCGACATTGATTCCATCTTCATGGTCAATGTAAACGCGCAACGTCGAGTGACGGCCAGCTGTTACAAACTCAAGACCCAATAACTCAAAACCCAAAGCTTCTACAGCGGGTTCAAGCATAGTGGTTAAATCTTGCTCGAGTTTTGTCACGAATTTCCTCCATACAAACAAAAAAAGGGCATGTGCCCCCAAAATATAGCTGTAACAGTATCGTTTACTGAGTCTAGTCAAAAACTTTAGCAGTAACCAGATACAACAACGCCCCGGACCAAGCGGGGCGTCACACAAAAACTTAGCGGTGTGGCCTAAGGCCAGCTTGGTTGCGGTCAAACTTTTTTGCCTTGAGAAGCGCCGAAACAAAAACGCGCATTACCAGAATGCGCGACTTCTCACAAAACGCTTACGCGCTTTCAACGTAATTTCTGCGTAACGCAAAAAAGTCTTGGTTGCGGGAGCCGGATTTGAACCGACGACCTTCGGGTTATGAGCCCGACGAGCTACCAGGCTGCTCCATCCCGCGGCAACGCACGTCCAACAAGGAACGTGTCAAAACTGGCGGCCATTATAAAGAGTGTTACATTAATAAGCAACCCATCGAAAAATAAAAGTTATCTTGGCTTAATTTGAATTGGGATGGTTATTTTCGATAACACTTGTCGCCATTATTATTCCATTTATACTAACAGCATTTACCCATTATAGGAATTTTTATGAATAAGACATTAAATTCGCTGTTAGCCAGTATTGTAGTCGGTCTAACCTCAACCTCAGCTATCGCAGCCAGCTGCAAAGGCTACGGCCCACAAACGCCACGTGATATTGACAGTGTACTAGGCGAGAATGCCCGAGTATTCAGTAAAGCTCCAGCCAGTGATCAAATGAACTTGTGTAATATTCATTTCCACAAAAATGCTGAGCACAAAGCCAAAGACTTTTCTGTATTTGCCGGTGAAGGTCAATATGGTGGTTATCAATGTAATGCGACCAGCAGCTTAACCGCCGCTGAGCTGAAAGCACCCGAAGGGAAAGTGTGTAAAAACCTCAAGCCTGGCGATACGATTGAAGTTCACTGGGTACATAGCTCATGTGATGTTGCGCCGGGTAAGGGATTAGGCTCATGTTTAAATGAGCAATGTGCCAACCCTAACCTGCGTGTTGAGACTCAGGTATTTTTAGTGGTGAACGACCCAGACGCTGTGGATTTTAATACCCTCGATTATGACGGTAATATCGTCAATGGTTATCATCAAGCTAAACATATCCCAAATAACACGGGCAAACCGATTGAGTTTTTAGGCTCTACCACAGGTCCAAGTTACAACAATCAGCAATGCTCACCCCTACAAGTGACGTGGAGCGTGCGCCCAAGCTGTGCCAAAGTTGATATCAACAGTTTGGCTAAATGGTGCGAAGAAAACGTGTTTGAGGAAGATCACGCGCATGGTGTGCGAGAGTTAGTAACGAATCCTAAGTTATTGTCACCAATCAATTAAAATTATTGTTGCTAGAAATATAGCACAAACTTGATGGCGAATGTCGCAAACTGCACATTCGCTGTCTATACTCAGCTCGTAAGTGTTTTTAAGCAAAAGGAAGCGCATCTGATTTTTTAATTGGAGCGACTATGAGCATATCTCCCTACCAATATCGCATGTTAACCCAATCAGTGGCCATCATCCGCCCCAATTTTCATTGCTTCTGCATTAGCTGGCTGAATCATGTCAATCGCTATCAAATGAACAGTGAAGTGTTCTCTCATGAGCAAGTGATTTTAAACAACGAACATCAACTCTTTAATTTTTTACAGCAATGCGTCAATCTCACGGTGGACAGTCAAAAATTGATCCAATTTTTGCGTCCCTTGGGCGAACAGCTCAAGACCTTTCATATGACTGAACGCGATATTTCCGTGTTGTGTAACAGTTTATTGGTCACCCTGCAGCTCCATTTAAGTCGCCAATTTACCTTGGCAATGCGCAATGCCTGGCGCCGCCTGTTGCATTTAGTGGCTAATGTGCTTAATCACGAAATGTTTGGTCGTCACAATATTGTTAGCCTAAGCGAATATAAAGCGCGTAAATCTCAGGCTTGTTAGCAACTTAAAGGCCAAGTAAACTGTCTCTAATAAAGATACTCGAGCGAGACTATGAAACTACACTTAGCCGTTACAGCCGTTGCCACTACTCTGTGGTTAAGCGGCTGCGATGTTATTGTTTCCAACAAAAGCCAACTGGAAACGCAATATTTAGAACAGCATCAAGAGTTACAAACCGTGATCTCTGAGATCCGCGCGAAAGGTTTAGATGCGGTCGCAAAAACTGCCGAGCAAGGTACACTTGCAGCCTGTGTAGCCAACAAACTTGACGCCGACCCTATGGGTGCGTTGATAGAAGTCGAAGGGGCATTGCAAGACAGCGCAAACCTCAGCGAGTTGGTGGCAAATATCGCAGACTTAAGTAATCAAGAAATTAGCCTTGAGCAATTACCTAATTTATTACGCCAAGGTGCCGACACCGTATCCTATTTGCGTACTCTGCTGGCACAATACGATTTAGCTGAGTTAAAAGCACAAGCTGCAGCGCTGCTTGCCGATACACAAAACAAAAGTGCCGATATTGGTTCTCACCTACGCCAAATAATCGACACCTGCAAAACGCAGTAACACGTTAGATTGATGGCAGGTTTCTGCCAGCAAAGCTGATCGTATCGAGCGCATATGGCGTATAGCAAGAATAATGTCTTACGCCATAGCATCATGACCACATCACTACCTCAGTACCGCGAGCTTCGTCTGATTTTAGGCGATCAGCTCAACCCTAAACATAGCTGGTTTAAAACCCGCGACGAAAGTACGTTGTACCTCATCGCTGAGCTAAGACAAGAGACCGATTACGTTAAACATCATGTGCAAAAAGTTTGCGCGTTTTTTGCGGCCATGCAGAATTTCGCGCACGCTTTACAACAAGCGGGCCATGAGGTGCTGTACCTTACATTAGATGACACCCAAGCCTACCCTGACCTACCCACGCTACTTCAGGCTTTACTGACACGATTTAAATGCCAAGCTTTTGCCTATCAGCAACCCGATGAGTATCGGGTGGCTGAGCAATTGTTAGACTTTGCCACGATATTGAAAAAGCGTGCCAATCCTGTCCGTGTCGAGCGTTATGACAGTGAGCATTTTTTGCTGCCTTTTGATGACATTCCACGCTATTTTAGCGCCAATAAACACCACACTATGGAATACTTTTATCGTGCCATGCGCCGTCGTTATGGCATCCTTATGGCCGAGGGTAAGCCAGTTGGTGGACAATGGAACTTTGACAAAGAGAATCGCCAAGCGCTACGCAAAGACGATTTAGCAGCTATTCCCACACCTTTATGCTTTGCAAACGATGTGGAGGAGATTTTAGCGCGTTTAGCACGTCATCAAATCTCTACTTTTGGCAAAAGCCAGTCGAAATTACTGTGGCCCACCAATAAAAAACAGGCACTGCAACTACTCTCCCACTTTTGCCAAACTTGCTTACCCTTTTTTGGCCAATTTCAAGATGCCATGAGTTGTCAAACTGAGCATAGCTGGAGTCTCTACCATTGCCGGCTCTCTTTTGCCTTAAATAGCAAAATGTTTCACCCACTGGATGTGATAACGAGCGCCATTGATGCTTATCAAGCGTCGCCTGAACGCATTTCCCTGCCGCAAATCGAAGGCTTTATCAGGCAAATTTTAGGTTGGCGAGAATTTGTTAGGGGAATTTACTGGTGCAATATGCCAAAGTATGAAAGTCTTAACAGCTTGCACGCGACGCGGCCTCTGCCAGATTATTTTTGGCACGGTGAAACACAAATGCAGTGTATGCAGCAAGCCATTAAGCAAAGTTTACGTTTTGGCTATGCACATCATATTCAAAGGCTGATGGTGACCGGTAACTTCTGCCTACTCACTGGGATTGCCCCAGATGACGTAGATGCGTGGTATCTTGGTATCTATGTGGATGCCCTACAATGGGTTGAACTCCCAAACACCCGAGGTATGAGCCAATTTGCCGATGGCGGGATCATTGCCACTAAGCCTTACGTTGCCAGTGGTAACTATCTCAATAAAATGAGCGACTATTGCCAGCATTGCCACTATAACGTAAAAAACAAAGTTGGCCCTGACGCCTGTCCGTTCAACAGTCTGTATTGGCATTTTTTACAGCGTCATGAAGCTTTGTTTAGCAATAATCCTCGCATGACTATCCTCTACCGACAATGGTATCGCCAAGACGAAGCAACTCGTCATGCAATTTTAACGCAAGCTGAGCAATATTTGCTAACCCTCAACGCGTTGTAATGGTCAATTAAAACAGGCGCCAACGGCGTTTTTTAGTGCGAATACGGTGTACCCAATTAACCTCAACTACCGCTTCACCTAATACCTCACCGCTACGGCGCCGGACTAACTCATAAAGGGTGGTTTCGGCACGGGCAAAACTATACAGATAATGGATAGTCTGCGCTTCTTTCCAACAACCTATCGGTTTGGGATTGTCACGCTCACGCAAACAATATTCACCATTATCTGGTAATTTAAGCGTAAAGGTTACATCAGCAAAGCAAGTCCGGCCTTCATTCAGCGCAACACATTTGTTGGGTGAAATCGCCAGTGGTAGCTGCGGCTCAAGTGGCGTATCTGTGCTGTTATTGGCAAACGCAAACACAGGTACAAATCCAGCTATCAATAGCAACACCCTGACGCTGTTTCTAAAAGACATATTTTGCCCCTATAAACAGCACTCGCGCATAATTACGTTCTACCAGTGGGCTGTCTTGGATATTTGACAAGCCCCAGATCAATGACGCGCCACTACTAAACACCCAGCTTTCAGAAATAGGATGGTTTAACTCAAACTGCAAAAACGCACTGGCCGAGGCCTTAGCTTCAAAATAAGGACGATTGGCTCTGACTTCTTCTTGCGTCACACCATAAAAATAGTTTTGGAAGTTCTGCGAGTAATAATTCACGCCAAAGTTGAGCCATAAGTCCCAATTGCGTAGTTCAAAATTACGAGTCGCTTCGGCATGAATTACCCAGCCTTTGGTGTCACCGAGCAAGTCATAAACCACCTCAACTGAAGTTTGGAAATTACCATAGGTACGGTAGTAAGAGAGGCCAAACGATTGATCTGACTCGCGTTTACGAATGCCACGCAGCTCTGGCACAGGTAAGTCACCTTCAACATTAAAGTAACCAGTCTCATCAAACGGTAACTGGTAATTACCGTAAATAATGTCAATTCCCCAATCAGGTTCAACAATCCATTGATAGCCAATATCCGAACCACCGTAAAAGTCGCCTAATTTGCTATCAACATAAAAGTTCTTATATTCAACGGTAATATCAGCAAGCGGAGTGAAGCCTCGAAAGCGGCTATCTGTGCCCACGAGTTTTGGCATGTTCATATCCAAGGCGAATAAACCCGCACTCAGTTGCCAACGAAACTCACTTTCTCTCTCATCATTACCTTCGTGTTCTGCGGCCAATGAGTGAGGGCTGTTAAGCAGTATCGCCGCCGAGAAAAAAAACAGAGTGATCAGGTGCTTAATTGTCATGCAGAGTCCATTAGTGATCTAATTATGGTTGTTATTATTTTTATTGTGCTCAAAACCAACCCATTCTATCGCATTTTAGTTGACTAATAAAACATCGAATAAACTCTAAAAACACCCTTTATTTAACATTAATTTAATACTAATGTAACTTAAACGCCGTCTAATTGGGCGCGCTCTGGTTTAGAGCCATTACTTTAAGGTACAAATATGAAAAAAACATTAACTCTCGCGCTGCTACTGCCGTTATTTACCATGGAAGCACAGGCTTTCAGTCAAGAAACACATAAACGTATCGTTATTGATGCGGTTAACTATATGGCGCAAAATCCGCAAACCACGCAATTTAGTAAATTACAGCAATATGCCAGTCAACATGGTATGACGCTGGCACAGCTTGCCAATGTGTTAGGTCAAGCAGCTTATGACGTAGATGATTTTGAAGATACTTTTTTATGTGGTGCGGTAACAGGGGACTGTGTACAAGCGCCGCTTTGGGGTAGCGCTGAAAGTATCGTCAAATACACTAGCTACTGGCATTTTCAAAACCATACCCAAGGTGCCGATGCCCATGGTAACGACTTTGGCGGCTATAATTACGACAAACTGACGGTTTGGGGTGCGATTGACACTATGGCTGCAACTTGGCTTAAAGGCGACCATCTTGACGACGGCAAAGGCGGACAAACTGGTTGGTTTGGCGCTGACGACAGTAAATACAATAGCTACGGTATTACTGAAGCCCATTATCGTATCGACAGCCAATCTAGCTACAGCATGTATAAAGACTTTGAAAAGATCCCCTTTCAGCCTATCGATAACTTAGGCCAATATTGGTACCAAAGCTATCTGCAAAGCGGCCAGCCGCAGATCTTGGGGTTTGTGTTTCACACCACAGATTTGCTGCAACCTCACCACACTTGGACAACTTCAGATTTAAATCACTCAAGTTGGGAAAGCTGGGTAAAAGACTATTATGACCAAGAAAAACTGAACGATACCCAATTGGTAAAAGCGGCGATGGCCAACTTCTCTGCGGTGCCAAGCAATAGCAGTGATATCCGCCCATTACTGACGCAAGGCGGCGCGTTTTCCTATGCTGAAGGCGGCATAGTATTAAATTCAACCGATCATTACGACCGTGTGCAAACCGGCAAGCAAGTGATCCCGCACGCAATTGCCATGGTTGTACATTTGCTTAACCATGCCATGGTAGCGCGTTAATGCCTTGGTTATTGACTTTGTTGGCAGGTCTTTTCCTGCCATTTATGGTGTGGGCTAAGCCCACTCCTGCAATATTGGGTTTGTTGGATAAAGCCTATCAAGCGCAAGGACAAATGCTGAGTAAAGACGAGTTATTACATCGTGTTAGTGAAAACCGCTTCTTGTTGGCCGAAGCACATCGCTTAGCGCCACACTTTTTAACTCGTCAGGCAGAGGTTGGCTTTAGTACTCAATTTCATACCGAGCGTTATATGCTAGACTTGCTCCAGCATAACTTTACTTTTCCCAGCGTTAATCCACTTAGTGACCATGACTTAGCGACTTTTGATAAGCCTTGGTTGATGGCGCAACTTGGCTCTTATCCAGCAACTGGGCAATATAGCGCCGACCAGCTTAAGCAACTGGCACAGGTCGAGCTGCAATTACCCTCAGTGCAATGCAGTTTGGCGGATATTGTCAGCACACTTTCGATGCAAATGCGCTTCGCCCTTCATCAAGGTGATGTACGGGTACTACATCACGAATTAGAGCGGCGCAACTACTATAGGCAAATCATAGCTCGCCTCCAACCTGAGTTAGACAAACGCCAAATTACTTTAGATGCGTTATTTGAGCTCAGCCAAGCTGAGGTGCTACGCCCCGCTATGCTGGCCTATTTAGGTGTCAAACAGCAGATGCACAGCGAGAAAAGTCCTTACTTGACAGCCTTACTTGAGCAAGTCTCAACAGCACAAATTGCCGCATACTATCATGCCCATAAAGCAGACTTTCGTTATGTTGCCGAAGTTGAAGCCGAGGGTGCAAGCTTTGATAGCCAAGCCGAGGCATTGGCGTTTCGTGAGCAACTCAATCAAAGTCCCGAGGTTTCGTTTGCTACGCTTGGCGATAAGCAGTTATTTGTCGCAGCTCAAGGGCGCCTCAATAAAGCCAAGAGCCGCAATAATTGGTCGCAAAATGTTGCCTTTAATTTGCCGCCACACACTTTGTCACACCCGATCCGAACCCCACAAGGTCAATGGCTGCTGATAAAAACCGGCAACCGCAGTTACGCCTATTATGACCTAAGCAGCGAGACGGTTCGCTATCAAGCCCGTGAAGCCCTGCTCACCGCCATGGCACAAGCGGCCTATCAACAACGTTTTGCCAATTGGCGGCAGCAACAGGACGCATCGCTATGAATGCAGTGAAAGTTAGCTTGTTACTGATTTTAATCATCAGTTTTACTACTGGATGTTATGTGCTGTGGCCCACGACAACAAGCGCGCGGGACCCTTCTGGGACAGCCGCGCATGAACTCGCAGCAATTGCAGAGCCCAAAGCAAAGATTGCACCAGCTCTTGTTCAAGTTGAGGCGCTGCAGCCGGATGCTATAGCGCTAGTTCAGACGACTCCCCAAGCAACACCAGAGCCTGACTCGTCTCCCATCATTTATTTACCCCCTATTGCCAAGAGCAGTGAGCAGCATCTTAGCAATGCGTATCAAGGTGACTTAGATGACCATGAAGCCTATCAGCGGCACCAACAGAAACAGCAAGATAAGTTAAAACATGAATTTGTCGCGGCCAGTAAAATTAAAATCGCAAAGCTGGAAAGCCTGCTGGCTCAAGGTATAGCAGCTGGCCTTGAAGAATCGCAATTGGCAGAGGCACGGGAAAAGATCGCCGCACTAGCGGCACTGAGTCATAAATTACAAACTGAACTTGAGTCAAACTGAACTGTTTTTGGTCACCTGAGATTCAGCGTCACTTTGCTAGGCTTCTAATCGTCGTCATTAGACTGAGTTAGGAGCCTCTTGTGTTAGCACTTCCATCGCAGATTAAGCTGCGTTACAGTTCAGAGCTATCGCGCATTGCAAAGATGGGCCTACTCATTGCGACTACTTGGCTTAGTGCCTGTACGGAGCAAATTGACGAACAATATGCCACTTTAGCAAAAGCCCAAGCGCTACAAGAAAAAGGCTGGCTGCCAACTTGGCTACCGCAAGACAGTCAGCTTTTACGAGTGCAATATAATCTCGATAGTAATCGCGTATTTATTCGCTTACAAACCCAGCAAGGCACAAATTGGCTGCCGAAACCCTGTTATGCAAGCACACACATAGATCACTTACCAACCCAGTTACCGAGTTGGTGGCCCAGTAATGGCTTACGTTACGCCTCCTTACAGCGCCACTACCAAGTTTACTTGTGTAAAGAGCAAGGCCTGTGGTGGGTCGCCACACCTGAGCATGGGCAGTTTGTCCTGATGTGGTATCAGGGTTAGGTGTTTTCACAAGCTTTTGCATCAAAAGAATAGGTGTTTCACTCTACACAATTTGCAACCAATTTAAGTACAAAATGCATGCAATTGCTCTTCAATCTGATAAGCTGGAAGTGCGTTTATCAATAGGAGCAATCTAAATGGATACAAAAAAACTTGCAAAAGCCGCTTTATGTAGTAACCTCGCCGCGTTTCTTAATCGGAAGCATAATAGTAAGCAATTGAAAACTCTCGATTCAGAACGCTTGTCCACTATATTTGGTGGCGTAGGTGGCGGTGGTGGCGGAGTTGAACCACCAATAGTCTATAAAGACGAAAGCAGCAGTAAATGTAATCTAACCGATTAGATCACATCACAGACGGTAGAATATGACTTTGGCAGTGACACTAGACTGGATTTTTATTTCAAGTAAATTTGTAGCACTGTTTTCCCTGCTTTGTTTTGCCGTCGTTTCCACTAAAACTTTACTGTTTGGTCAGCCAGCTGACAATGTTGTGGAAAAAGTTGAGCACTCCTTATTTGTTCTGGTCGCAGTTGCAACCGTTTTTCATTTCACTGGCCGACTTGCATCCGATGCTATTTTGGCTGCCGATATGAGTGTGATGGGGAAACGACAGCTGTATTACATCTTCTTCAGTGTGCATGAACTGCTCGCTATTGCGGCAATCGTCCATTTCCATAATCGCAAAGGTTGTGAGCTGGCCAAAGTCACACGCTATATCTGTTATCTATCCGCGGTTTCTGTAGTTTTGCAACTACTTCGCTATGCGGACAGAGTTGTCTTCGATACCAATTTGCTGAACGTTATTTATTCTCAAGGCTTGATATCACTCAATCTATTCACATCTATGCTCATGCTCGCCTACCCAATCGCGCGCGCCTTGCGTATTGAGCTGAACAGTAAGTGGCTTTAATTCTAGGTATTGTTAGCTTAACGATTAACCATACACGCAACTAAGTGGCCGAGGTCGATAAAACCCTGCTTTACCACCCTAGCCTGACGACACCGAAGTCTTGCAGCTTTCGTCATCAAACTGTTTCGTTGTGCTCAACCAGTGCAATACTTTGGTTTCAAATATCACGGGATCAAGCGGTTTAGAGATAAAATCATTCATACCAGATTGGGTACATGTATCTTTATCTCCCGCCATTGCACCTGCAGTCATCGCAATAATGGGAATATTTTGCAACGCTTCTCCAACTTCACCTTTGCGAATACGTTCAGTGGCTTCAAAACCGTTCATAATTGGCATCTGGCAATCCATTAGCACCAGATCGAGCCGCTCAGCGTCTTTCAATTCCCGCATCACATGGAGCGCATCTTCACCATTGGTGGCAATGAGGCTCACAATGGGATGCTTTTCCAACAAGCCTTGCGCAACGAATCGATTGATTTCATTGTCATCCACAATCAATACTCGGTATGAGTTGGTGTGCTTGTGAACTATGCTTGCGGTAGGCTTTGAGACGGCTTTGTACTGTATTTCTGGATGCCGCAGTGTCTTGTACGCCATAAGTAGTGAAATGGGCAAGATTGGCCGCTCTTGATAAACGCAACGCTCACTTTCATGTACTTGCGGCTCAATATCATGGATATCTTTTATCAGTATCAGCTTACACTTTTTTGTTTCTGCTTTCTGCGCATGCCACTGCGCAAATTTGTCATTTAAAGATGCATTATCACTAATGATTAAATCAGGTAATGACTCATCTGTAAGCGCAAAAAACGCCTCAACTGAGTTGAGCTCCTCTGCCTGACATTGCCACGCCTTTAATTGCCGCAGTATGATGTCTCTTTCGAGGTGTTCTTTGACTAAAACATAACACTTCACCGCGGCCAATGCTGGTGCGACAGCTTTGTAATCCGCATTCTCGTCGTACTGAGCGATAATTGTGAATTTGAACACACTCCCCTGTCCTTCGCTACTTTGCACAGATATCTCGCCACCCATTAAACTGACCAGTTGTTTTGCAATCGACAAGCCAAGCCCAGTCCCTCCAAAGTCCTTTGCAATCGAAGCACTTGCTTGAGTAAATGGCCTAAACAGCTTTTGCTGCTGCGCTTTTGAGATCCCCATACCAGTATCGTGAACAGCAATGTCCACAACTACATCTGTGGCAATTAGTTTGGTACCCACTTTTATCAATATATGGCCAGAATCTGTAAATTTTAATGCGTTGCCAAGCAAGTTGATAATGATCTGTTTGAGCCGGTAAGAATCTGCTATCAAGTTCTCATGTTGCACATCGGTAAAATCGACATAGAGTGCTAGTCCCTTTTCTAGCGCTTTTAAATTCATCGTGGCAATCACAGAGCTCACAGTTTCAATGAGATTGAATGGATTAGGCTCAATATCAAGTTTTCCAGACTCTATTTTAGTTAAATCAAGTAGGTCGTTAATAAGTACAGTTAAGGTTGCAACACTGGCTTTAGCCATACCAAGGTAACTGGATTGCTTGTCGGTTAACGCCTCGCGGTTAAGCAACTCTAACATACCTCCAATACCATTGAGCGGCGTCCTGATCTCATGACTAATGTTGGCAACAAAAGCACTTTTAGTCTTATTTGCCTCTTGTGCCTGTTCCGTCGCAAGTGCTAATTGTTTTGTTCTTTCAGATACTTGCTGCTCAAGTGATTCATTAATAGCGATGATTTTGTGTTGATAGCTCTTTGCCTCTGTTACATCGCGAATAATCGCTGCAACGCTTGGCTGTATTGCCTCATTTTTTGGCGTCACCGGTGACAAATTAATATTTAATGTACGCGTGTTATTGTTGGACAGCTCAATATCTAGCTCTAACGCAACAGCACTGCGCTGCTTAATAACACCTGACAACAGTGCATTATCGAGATTTTGGGCAGTACTGTTACGGCCGAGAATATCGCCAATTGTTTTCTGCTTGGCTTCCTTTTCACTTAATCCAAATAAATAGGATGCTGAATCATTACAACTTAAAATATTACCATCTTCATCGATATTTAAAATAGCATCGGAAGAACCTGAGATTAAAGCCTCATAGCGAGATTGATCATTGTAGAGCTTAAGCAGCTTATCTAAGTAATTTTGGTAAATATAGATAATACCCACAACCACCAGCACTATAATGGCTATGATAAAAATAATATAATCTCGCTGTTTTTCCCACAGCGCTTGAATTTGAATATTAGAAATACCAGTTACAAAGGTTAATGAGCGACTGTCTTTGGTCGATAAATACACGCGACTGGCCAAAATTAAATGGCGAACATTATCAATATAAGCTGCCTGAACTTTTCCAGACAGAGGGGGCTCTGTGGTATCCGTAAGAACCTGCCAACGAAGCTCGGAATTACCAAGGTCAAAGCCATAATTTTGGTTTTCGTAGGGCGACGAAATGAAGTATCCCGCGTCATTTAAAACATACAGTGCTTGGCCTTCTCGATTCACTGTAGATTGAAGGGTATCAAGTAACTCTGATGCATTGATATTCACCATCAGAAAGCCGAAGAATTTATAATTCTCGTCGAATATGGGCTTTGCAACTCTTAAAGCCGGCCAAATTGGGGTTTCGACCACACCGTGCTCACGATTAAGCGTAATATCCGACACATAATATTCATTGGCATTTAACTTGGTAATATCAGCAAAATAGTTTGTTGACCCTTTAGCTTGTAACAAGGCTTCTGGCGTAATGACGACCTTGCCATCGCGACGGTCGACCCGGACAATCTCACGGCCATTATCTGCATGCCCAATTAGTCTTATTTGCTTTACTTCAGGATAACTTTGAATAAAAGCGACAAAAATCGTTTCTAAGCGCTTACGCCATTGCGCTAGCGTGGTGCTATCGGCCGGATCAACGCCAGCATTGAGATATGCCCTTGCAATGCCACTCACTGGCGGGGTAGCATGTAAAAACTCGACTTTACGCCTAACATCATTAAGCGAAGACGTCATCGCTTTGTATACTGCACTATTACTATTTTTTAACTGTTCTGCCTGCTGGGTGAGCAACTCGGTGTAAGCATATTTTGAAAAGGCAAAATACAATGCCACGGCGCAAGAAACTAAGATCCCAAGCCCGAAAAATGGCAGCCATTTCTTGTTAAACATTCTTAAGCTTTTGATTTTCGGCATGGTTTAACACATCTCTTTACTACAAAAACTAATAAATTCTTCCGTAGCAAGGGGTTTACTAAAAAGGTAGCCCTGCCCAGTACCACAAGCTAACGCGACTAATGCGTCACACTGTGCTTGGTTTTCAACCCCTTCGGCAACCAATTTCAACCCCATTGACTGCCCTAAAGAAATAATAGTTTTCACAATTTCGTAGTCATTTTTATTAAGGAGCATATCGTGTACAAACGACATATCGATTTTCATCACATCGACATTGAATTTCTTCAGATAGGCTAAGCTTGAATAACCTGTGCCAAAGTCGTCAATAGAGATTGAAATACCTAAATTTTTCAATTGTTCCAGTTTAGTTTGTGTCAATTCAGCATCTAACATTAATGCCGTTTCCGTTATTTCCAATTCCAATAATTGCGCGGGTAATTGACTCTCAGCCAGTGCGGTATTGATCTGTGCATCCAAGTCGTCTGAACGAAACTGCGCAGCCGCAACATTGACAGAAATTGGGATAGCCAAACCTTTCAGCTCAAGTGTTTTAGCAACAACACAGGATTTCATTAACATCTGGCGGCCAAGTTCTAAAATTAAGCCTGACTCCTCTGCCAATGGTATGAAGGAAGCAGGCGAAATCAGCTTACCAGTCCTGTCTTTTAATCTCGCGAGCGCTTCAGCACCCACAATACGCTTGGACACTAAATCAAACTTAGGTTGAAAATGGACTATCAATCCATCATGTTTGAGCGCATGACGAATGACATTTTCTAGCTCATGACGCTGCATTAAAGCAGACTCTAATTCGTCAGAAAAAAAGCTGTAACGGTTGCGTCCCTCTTGCTTGGCGCGATACAGCGCAACGTCAGCATGACGCATTAATTGCTCTGGATCTGGCGCATCATCGGGAAACACACTAATCCCAATACTGATGGACACACTGTAATATTGGTCGTTAAGCCTAAACTGTTCATGCATCGCTTCCAGTAAAGTCGATGCAAGAGTTGACGCCGCTTCAGCGGAGTTAATGTCATTCATCAAAATCACAAATTCGTCCCCACCTAACCGCGCTAACGTATACGATTGGGGAATAAAACTTTTCAGCCGACTTGCCATCAGGCAGATCAACTCATCGCCAGCTTGATGACCCAGTGAATCGTTTAGATATTTAAAATTATCAATATCAATCAGCAGGGCGCTGGCTTTCAGCTGGTGGGCTTTCGCACTAGCACAGGCAACCACTAAGCGGTCTTGGAGCAAAATTCGATTTGGTAAATCCGTGAGTTGATCATGATTGGCCAAGTGGCTCATCTTTATCGCCATTGCCATAGCTTCGCTGACGTCATGAAACACCATAATGGCCCCAATTATTGTACCGTTTTCATCCCTGATTGGCGCAGCTGAATCCTCTACTGCAAAGACTTGGCCGTTAAGCGAGAGGAGCTCACTGTTTAACGCCATTGCAACGGTACGTTGCTCGCGCAATGCCAAATAGATAGGGTTAGTGAGCATATGCTTTGAGCTTGCATCGCGCAGTGGCATCACTTTTTCAATCTTTTCACCTATGGCCTCTTTAAATCGCCATCCAGTCATACGCTCAGCTATGGGATTCATAAAAGTCACAACGCCGCTCATATCCGTCGCCACTACCGCATCACCAATGGAATTAAGCGTCACTCGCAGCCGTTCTTTTTCTGTATATAACGCCTGTTTTGCCAATTTAAGCTCAGAAATATCCACCACAGTGACGAGAAAACCATCAAGCACCTGCTCATGCTCAACAGGTGTTTGAAAAACTTGGTAAAAGCGCGTTTCACCCTGCACAATGGTCTTGACGGTATATTTTTGCGCGTGGTCTTGATGGGCCTTTTGCTTTATTGTTGAGGCCAGTTCATCTGGGAAGCCTTCTTCGAGCGGAAACTTCAAACCTGCCGTGTTTTTCACGTTAAACCAACTGCCACTGTAGTCGTTGGAAAACAGGCACAGCCAATTTGTGCTCCAGTAGGTGATAAGCACGGGAACCTGTCTCACCAAAGCCTGTAGCTGCTCCTTTGCTCTATTAATTAATTTGTTTTGATGCCTGATTTTTAACTGGTTAAACACTCGTAACTTGCAGATCTTGGGGTTAAATGGCTTATGAATAAAATCCATGCCGCCCAATTCAAGAGAAATAGATTCATAGTCTTTATCACTGTGGCCTGTGATAAATATAATTGGAATGTCTGTAAACTTGGGCATTGATTTTAAGGTCTGACACAGTTGCCAACCATCCATTTCTGGCATTTCAATGTCGAGCAGAATTAAGTCTGGAACAATGGATGGGATCAACGCAAGTGCTTCTTTCGCTGAGTCGGAGAAGTAGATATCACCACAGTCATGTAAGATTTCTTTCAAAGACAAGATATTAGTCAATGAATCATCCACTATCAGGATTTTACTCGCCGATTCAGGAACATTTGCAAACAGCACCTTGAGTCTCCTTGTTTAAATGCCAAACTTGCCAGCCTATGTAAAAATTCTGACTCGCACTATCTCAATCATAGGTTATATTTTTCACATAGCTTGCGGGTAAGTAAAAAAAGTCTTTAATTTAAATGACTATGGTCCTGATGAGGCCATTATGCAGACGCGGAGCAATGCACCTTATGATAGGAGTCACATTTGCGCTTAACTCAATCTAAAGCACTTCTCTATATTCCTGTTTTTATCGTTATTATTGGTTCGCTGTTTGCCATATATGTGGAGCGGATGATTAGTGAGCGCAATAACAACATCATTGCAGAACATCTGACACGAGAACTAGATAAAATCGTTAGTGATACTGCTTCGGCAGTCAAACTGTATGAATATGGTCTAAGAGGTTTAAAAGCGTCTGTTGATACGCTTGGTTTTGATAAATTGGATTACCAAAACCACCTTAAGTACTTTGCAAGCAGAGATTATGCCAAAGAATTTCCGGGTGCTCGCGGTTTTGGCATAATAAAAAAAGTGCCTGCAGCTACGCTCGACACCTTTTTGCAATCGGCTCGCTTGGAACGAGACGGCCACTTTACCTTAAAGCAACTTGACTCCCCAAGCGACCCGCTCTTGATTATCCAGTATATTGAGCCAGAGGCGAATAACCAGTTAGCGGTAGGCCTAGATATTGGATCAGAATATTTTCGCCGCCAAGCCGCACTTATCAGTGCAACATCGCGGACAACACAACTCACCGCCCCTATTACACTGGTGCAGGAGAGTCAGAAAATTAAACACGGGTTTTTACTGCTCCATCCCATATTCAACCATCAGGCTCAAACGAACCAAGAAGAACTGGTAGGATGGGTTTATGCACCTTTGCTCATCCATGAAATTTTGGACGCGGTATTTAGTAAAGCCAATCTGCTGGCAATCGCCATTTCAGATACCACTACCAATGACCCGATTGATTTTTATGGTGACTTTGCGTTTAAAGACAATGCTGAGGCACTGTCTGCGACAAGAGAAGTGAATGTATTTGGGCGCAAATGGTTAGTCTACGTAAACCCACTTGATGGATTTTTTACTCATTTACCACTTGAGAATGCTACACGTGCATTTTGGCAAGTCATCTTACTGACGGCGCTCATTGCCGTATTCTTCGCTGCCATCATTCATTATTCACGCCATCGTCTTGCTGAACTTAGGCAGCGGCTCGCGTTCGCCGCTGTAGTTGATAACGCATCCGACGGCGTAATTGCGCTGAGCAGTCAATTTACTATCAATCAGTGGAACAAAGCGGCTGAGAAAATTTTTGGCTTCGACACACCGGCTTCTTTAAACCAGCCTTTTATCAATTGGCTGGCCAGCTCACTTGCAACCGATAAAATCATTGCAGTGTATAAACTGGTCGCCAATGGTCAGGTGGTCAATAACCTGAGCATAAAATATCAAGCTGACCCATCCGTTGAAGCACGTTACTTAGCTTTGAACTTTTCCCCCATTCATATTAATAACGAATTTACGGGTGCAACGCTTACGGTACACGATGCAACGGATGTGACCTATTTACAAAATGAACTTGTTAAAACCAATAATGCCCTTAAGCAAGATGTGCTCTGCAAATCTGATCAACTCGTCGGAAAAATGTCTTTTGAAGACAGCATCTTAAACAACACCAATTTTGCCATTATTAAAACTACGATTGATGGTGAGGTCTTACTGTTTAATCACATGGCCAGCAGTTTACTAGGATATCGCGAAGAAGAGGTCATTCACACAATGAATGTGGTGAGCCTGTTGAATGTCAGCAGTTTTGACATTTCATTCATTGGCAACAAACTGCCTGATGATTTTATTGAGCAGATGATGAAATCGTCTGAGAGTTCAAGGTATGTGTCCGTTCATGCTGTAATGAAAAATAAATCCGGCCAAGACATTGCTACTCAACTTAATATTGCCCCCATTTCTCGCATGGCGGGCATTGATGGCTACGTCTTTATTGCCAACGATATCAGTCAAAGTAAGCAGCTTGTGAAGGAATTAACTTTACTGCGGGCCGTGCTCGACCACTCAAAAGACATTATGCTTTGGATAACAATGGAAGGCACAATATTTTACTGCAATCCCTACGCACAAGAAGCGCTTGGCATATCCAATCCACAAACGAGAAGCCATCATATTTGTACATTTCTAGAACCTCGCCAGGGTGAGTCATGGGGCAATATTCGAGAAAAAATACTACAGCATGGACAATCTACTTTTGATGCCGCATTCAAACGTGCAGGAAATCAACTCTCCCCTAAACTGGTGTCCGCTTGCCTAATTACATTTGAAAATGAGCCTGCTATTTTCATTGCTGCCAAGAATATTTCTGAGTTGCTTGAAAAAGAAAAACAATTGGAAATGGCGTTGCATCAAGCTGATGCTGCAAATCAGGCAAAAAGCCACTTTATTGCAAATATAAGCCATGAAATAAGAACACCTTTGAATGCTATCAATGGCTGCTTGCAACTGATTGATACAAGCGATAATCATAATGCTAAACAGCCCAACCTGTCCTTAGCCAGACAAGCCATTCGCTCTCTCACCTCTATCGTAGACGATATTCTAGAGTTTATCAGTCTAGAAAATAACAGCGACGAATTAGTCGAGCAAGATATTGCATTGGACGACGTCCTCATGCAAGTGGGCGAACAACTCTACAACCTGGTCGCTGCGAAGCCCGTTGAAGTGCATTATTTTGTAGAAAGAGACGTGCCTAATATTATTCGCACAGATGGTCAGAAGTTAAAACGTATCCTGCAAAACTTGGGGAGTAATGCGGTTAAATTTACCGAACAAGGCGAAGTTATTATTCGAATTTTCGTGATTGAAACGACAGCGAATGACCGCATCAGGCTAGGAATAAGCGTTAAAGATACTGGGATTGGTATATCAGAAAATGATATCCAAGCCATTTTTGACATGTTTAATCAAGCTGATAATTCCACCTCTCGGGCATTTGGTGGACTTGGGCTTGGTTTGACTATCGCTACAAGGTATGTCCATTTACTTGGCGGAGACATTAATGTTGCGAGCAAACAGGGCCAAGGTTCCGAATTTACCTGCGATATATGGGTTAATCCCGCAGCAGCAAAAAAAGCCACTGCGCTACCTCGACCCGACAAGACTATTCGTGTGCTGCTGGTGGATGACAATAAAACTGGCTTACAGATCTTGTGCGACACGTTAGCCCAACTGGCATGGGAAGTCACAGCTACCTCCAATCCCCAAGATGCGTTGCCATTCTATCAGTCAGCTCGCAATCATAACGAAGCTTTTGATATCGTTATTTTAGACTGGCAGATGCCGGAGATGGACGGCTGGGAGCTCGCCAAAGCGATTCGAAGAGTCACACCACAAGATGAAATGCCGATACTACTTATGCTCACAGCCTTCAGTAAAGAGGAAATGACAGAAAAGTTCCGGCACAATACCGATTTATTCGATGGCTTCCTAACCAAACCTGTCACAAGAACTCAGCTATTGCAAGCTTATGCTAACGCCATCAGTTCAAATGCCAAGCTCTCTCCTTCGCGCGAGCTGCCACTCTTTGGGCTGCGGCTTTTGGTGGTTGAAGATAACCCGACAAATCAGTTGATTGCGCGCGCCCTATTAGAAGGACAAGGTGCGGCAGTGACAATGGCGGCAAGTGGCCAACAGGCATTGACGGAGCTAGAAAACAACTTAATCACGTTCGATGTTGTGCTAATGGATATTCAAATGCCAGGTATTGACGGATACGAAACTTGCAAACGGATTAAGTGTCAAGAGAAATTCAGTACCTTGCCTATTTTAGCCATGACTGCCAATGTCCTGCCTTCCGATAAAGAAAAGTGCCTTGAGGCAGGCATGCTAGGGCATATAGGGAAGCCGATTGATGTCGAGGCATTGGTAAATACGATATTAAGTGTGATAAACAATAAAGTAGTGGCAAATGTAGCCAACGATAGCCCTGAGTGTGCGCAAGTATCCACATTGGCGCCGGATATCACTACTTATTGCCAACACCAAGGATTAGATATTACCTCTGCAATGGCTCGTTTTAACAATAACGAAAGCGCCTACACTCGTTCACTCGACTTGTTTATGGCAGATCTTCAGCAATATCAACAACAACTTTTCGCCTCAACTCCTGAATTAGATGAATTGAAACGGCTCTTTCATACCTTGAAAAGCACTGCGGCTTCATTGGGGTTTAGTGCGCTATCACGTACCGCACAAACGCTTGAACAAACTCTGTCTGAGCAAGGGCTGGCAGCTTTGTCTGCTGCGCTACTTGAGACTCTTAATCGCGATTTAGCTCTTGCTACACAACAATGTGAACAGTTACATAACTTACTGCTTAGCACAACACACACTCTCGACATACCATACAGCAGTGATGATTTTGCGCAAAAATTTAAACAACTCCAGGAGGAGGTGAAGAATTTTAATATGCATGCGCTAGAAACGTTCAGTTTGGTGTTACCGAGATTACGCCAAACTTCTTCAGATCTGTCAGATAAACTTGCAATTGCGCTCAATAAGCTTAAATTTAGAGAAGCCGCAGCATTATTGTCCGAACTGGATACGCTAATGGATGAGAAAAAATCACATGAACACGCTAAACGGTGAAACTGCGTTTAATCCGCATGGCTCAACGATTTTAGTCGTAGATGATGCGCCGATTAGTATTCAGTCCATCTACAACATATTAAGCCCAGAGTATGCCATTCTTGCCGCCACCTCAGGTGAAGATGCGCTAGCACTATGCTCAGAAACGCTACCTGACCTCGTTTTGTTGGATGTGATGATGCCTGGGATAGACGGCTTAGAGGTATGTAGGCGTTTAAAACAAGATATAAGGACCCACGACATTCCCATTCTTTTTTTAACTGCTATTGTTGGGCAAAAAGATGAAGATGCATGTTGGGATGCTGGAGCCGTGGATTATATTACTAAGCCTGTGAACCCCACAACTTTAAAAAACCGCTTAAAGGTCCATTTAACCATCAAGTACCAGCGGGATTTTTTAATGAAGTTAGTGTTTATTGATGGCCTTACAGGAGTCTATAACCGCAGGTACTTCGATGAACACATCAAAAAGCTCGAAAGTGCCAGTATTCGTAACCAAAAGGACACCGCGCTGCTGCTGTTAGATATTGATTGTTTTAAACGCTATAACGATCATTATGGCCATTTAAAAGGTGACGAAGCACTGCGACAAGTTGCACGGATCATTACCAGCTCAATATTGAGGCCAACAGATTTTGCTTGTCGCTATGGTGGTGAGGAGTTTGTCGTGGTGTTACCGGATACAGATTTAGCGGGTGCGCTGGAAGTCGCTGGGCGGATCTGCTCTCAATGTTACAACGCGAAAATTGAACATGCGCAATCGCCTTTTCATTATCTTACCGTTAGCATTGGTGCATCTACCTTGATCTACGCGAATGAACATGATCTAAGTGTTGTCGCACTCGCAGACAAGCACCTTTACAATGCCAAACAGCAGGGTAAAAATTGCGTTTTCCCGCATCTAAGTATGCTAAATCCACAGTTTCCTAAAGCAGTTAGCTAGGGCGCCATTCTACCCAGTTGGTACCTGCTGGAAAGTGCAAATCGCTGTAGGTGCATTGTGGTTGTAATGAATATAGCTTTGATTTTCAGCCTTAAACCACCTACTTCAGTAGGTGGTTATCATCAATTAGGCTTTGCCTTTAAATTTGTGGCCTTGGATTGAATTAGCGAGAGGTGAACTCTCCCAACAAAGATTTTTTGCTCTGTAGGCGTGACTTTATGTCGCGCTTATCTTGGATAAGATAGTGACAGGAAAACACTGGAGTCGATAGAGCCCCTTCGAGGAGCTAATGCAAAACCACCTTCTTTAGAAGGTGACTTTGCATTAGCCCCCTAGAAGGGGGCGTTGTTTACTCTAGTGTCAGCTGAGCTTG
>NZ_JBHRSD010000026.1:52493-81711 GCF_042643375.1 Pseudoalteromonas fenneropenaei | reverse complement strand
CCGATTGTACCTACGTTTACGTGCGGTTTCGAACGTTCAAACTTTTCTTTTGCCATTTTAAAAATTCCTATAAAAGAAATTAAAGTCCGATCCTAGTGATCGGACCGAACTAAAATTACTTCACAGCGCGAGCTGCAATAATTGCATCTGCAACATGTTTAGCGGCTTCTGCGTACTTAGAAAACTCCATAGAGTACGACGCACGGCCTTGTGTTGCAGAACGAAGATCAGTGGCATAACCAAACATTTCCGAGAGCGGTACTTGAGCATTAATTTGCTTCATACCACCAAATGACTCTTCCATACCTTCGATTATACCGCGACGACGGTTAAGGTCGCCGACTACATCACCCATGTTTGCTTCAGGGGTAATGACTTCTACTTTCATGATAGGCTCAAGTAACGCTGGACTTGCGTCCATTGCTGCTTTTCTAAAGCCCATCGAACCTGCGATCTTGAATGCCATTTCGCTTGAATCGACATCGTGGAACGAGCCATCAAACAAAGTGACCTTCACGCCAAGAAGTGGATAACCAGCAAGGACACCTTGCTTCATCTGCTCTTGACAACCTTTGTCTACCGCAGGGATGAATTCCTTAGGAATAACCCCACCTACGATTTCATTAGCAAATTCGTAGATTGGTGCTTCGCTATCCGAGAAATCCATCGATTCCAGTTTAAGCCAAACGTGACCAAACTGACCACGACCACCAGATTGGCGAATGAATTTACCTTCCGCCTGCGCACTGCCGCGGATGGTTTCGCGGTATGCAACTTGAGGTTTACCCACGTTACATGCCACGTTAAATTCACGCTTCATACGATCGACAATGATTTCTAGGTGAAGTTCACCCATACCAGAGATAATCGTTTGCGCCGTTTCTGGGTCCGTTTCTACACGGAAAGACGGATCTTCAGCAGCTAGTTTAGCTAGTGCTATGCCCATCTTTTCTTGATCAGCGATGGTTTTTGGTTCTACCGCAACAGATATAACTGGATCTGGGAATTCCATGCGCTCAAGCGTGATGATGGCATCTTGGCTACACAAAGTGTCGCCCGTAGTCACATCTTTCAAGCCGATAGCAGCGGCGATATCGCCTGCACAGACTTCTTTGATCTCGTTACGGTGGTTAGCGTGCATTTGCACGATACGACCAAAACGTTCTTTCTTTGCTTTAACTGGATTATAAACTGCGTCACCCTGAGCAACAGTGCCCGAGTAAACACGGAAGAATGTGAGCGTACCAACAAACGGGTCTGTGGCGATTTTAAACGCCAACGCCGCAAATGGCGCATCATCGCTTGCTGGACGAGTTGCATCAGAGCCATCTTCAAGTACACCGTCGATTTCTTTAACTTCGGTCGGTGAAGGAAGATATTCAACTACAGCATCTAGTACTGCTTGAACACCTTTGTTCTTGAACGCACTGCCTACGGTCATTGGCACAATTTCATTGGCCAAAGTACGTTGACGAATTGCAGCTTTGATTTCCTCTTCGCTGAGTTCACCTTCTTCTAGATATTTTTCCATCAGTTCTTCAGAGGCTTCCGCCGCGCACTCAACTAAGTTGGCACGCCATTCGTCAGCTAACTCTTGAAGGTCTGCTGGGATCGCTTCATAAGTGAAAGTCATACCCTGGTCTTCTGCATTCCAGTTAATGGCTTTCATCTTGACGAGGTCGATCACACCTTTAAATTCATCTTCAGCACCGATAGGTATCTGAATTGGCACAGGGCTAGCGCCTAAACGCTTTTTAACCTGACCCACAACTGAGAAGAAGTTTGCACCGGTACGATCCATCTTATTGACGAAAATCATACGTGGCACTTCATACTTATTGGCTTGACGCCAAACCGTTTCAGTTTGTGGCTGTACACCTGATGAAGCACATAGCACCACAACCGCACCGTCGAGTACACGCAAAGAGCGCTCTACTTCGATAGTGAAGTCTACGTGTCCTGGAGTATCGATGATGTTGATACGATGCTCAGCGAACTGAGCATCCATACCTTTCCAGAAACACGTTGTCGCAGCAGAGGTGATAGTAATACCACGCTCTTGTTCCTGCTCCATCCAGTCCATAGTTGCAGCACCATCATGCACTTCACCAATCTTGTGAGAAAGGCCGGTGTAAAACAGAACACGTTCTGTCGTGGTGGTTTTGCCTGCATCTACGTGAGCGCAAATCCCGATATTGCGGTAGCGCTCAATAGGAGTTGTACGTGCCATAGTATCCTCTTAAAGGTTCTGGGCAGATTACCAACGGTAGTGAGCGAATGCTTTGTTCGCTTCAGCCATACGGTGAACGTCTTCACGTTTCTTAACCGCAGTGCCTTTGTTCTCAGCTGCATCTAGCATTTCTTGAGCAAGACGTAGGCCCATTGATTTCTCACCACGCTTACGCGCAGCTTCAACCAACCAACGCATGCCAAGCGCGTTACGACGCACTGGACGAACTTCAACTGGTACTTGGTAAGTAGAACCACCAACACGGCGAGATTTAACCTCTACCTGTGGGCGAACGTTATCAAGTGCCGATTCAAAGATTTCAAGGTGCGACTTGCCTGATTTCTCAGCAGCCACGTCTAACGCACCGTATACGATTTTTTCAGCAGTAGATTTCTTGCCGTCTAACATTACTACGTTAACGAATTTAGCAAGAAGTTCAGATCCGAACTTAGGATCTGGAAGAATTTTACGTTGACCTATTACGCGTCTTCTTGGCATTTTATATCTCCGGTATCTTCAGGTTCGTGCTCTACACGAATTCCCAAAACAAATTTTTACTACAAATGTTTAAGTGCTTGGCCTTACTAACGGAGTACCATTAGGCTTTAGGACGCTTCGCACCGTACTTAGAACGAGCTTGCTTACGCTTAGTCACGCCAGCACAGTCAAGTGCACCGCGAACAGTGTGGAAACGCACACCTGGTAAGTCTTTAACACGACCACCACGGATTAGGATAACACTGTGCTCTTGTAGGTTGTGGCCTTCACCACCGATGTATGAAGTTACTTCGAAGCCGTTAGTTAAACGCACACGCGCTACTTTACGTAGTGCAGAGTTTGGCTTCTTAGGTGTTGTGGTATATACACGAGTACATACACCACGCTTCTGAGGACAAGCTTTCAGAGCAGCAGAGTTGCTCTTAGTAACCTTGCTACGACGTGGCGTACGCACTAGCTGGTTAATAGTTGCCATTAAATAGCTCCTGATTAATTAATTACTACTGAAAAAATTTGAAATCGTTCCCACTTTACTTGGTAAGTTTTTTTACCGAATAAATGGGTGGCCGAATTTTAATGACCAAAGTTTAACCTGTCAACCAAAAGTGACCTCTAAGCAGCAAGATTATTGGTTCTAACAGAAAAGTGGCACAAGCTTAGCGACAAAATAAGTCAGTGCCATGACAAACTGTGCTTATCTATTTGACTCAAGGTATCTGGCGAACAGGTTAATTGGGCTAGAAATCAACCGTTAAATATAGACGCATGTCGACTGCTTGGATTTTGGTCGCATACTTACGAGCCACAGATCCTAACTTATCCATGCGGATCTTAAGTGTATCACATCCTGCTGAGATTGGATGACTATGAAGTTGAATATCCGGTTTTACCAAATAACTAGCACGCTCATAGCGTATGCCTTCATAGCTATCACTGGCGAGTAAAGTGTTATCACAGTATAAGCTGACAGTCATAGCAAAGTTAGACGAGTACCAAGCGGATTGGATTGCACCAGTATAATCAAAGTTCATCCGTTCAACACCTACAGTACCGTAGGTTGTGAGCTCCAATTCATACGCAGCAATTGCATACAGGTCTACGCCGTTTTCAGTCTTGTAATACTGCTTTATGGGCGTGAAATCCTGTAGCTTTAATTCCGTCATGTTGCCAATCACATAGGTAGGTAATGCAGCGCTCACTCCTGACCACAGTGTAGCCAGCAAGGGAAGCGCGTAATAATACTGTTTCATGGTTATGCTCCGAAAAACTAAGGCACCCATTGGTGCCTTAAATTGCTAATTTGCATCCAGAATTTTTACTTGGAACGCCAGATCTGTCACTTGGGTATAGAATTGGCGACTTAAGTGCCCTTCTTTATCTATACGCACTTTTAACTGCTGACATTTCCCATCTGTTTGCTGAATTACGTTGACGGTTGGCTTAGCTAAATAGCTTACGTTTTCATAGCGGATGCCAAAATCCATCTCTTCACCAATAAAAATGCTGGATGAAGTGCTTGGATCAAGACAGGTCACTGACAAAGTCGCTGCCATATTACCCGCAAACCACTTAGTCATTATGCTGCCGCCAACGTCAAAATTGAGCGGCTGTCCAAAGTCACCATCCACATCAATGATAGCCTCATACGCGACTATCGCTTGGGTAGTCGCGTAAGGGACTTTGATTGGCGTAAAATCCGGCAGTGCGAGTTCATAAACCGCCCCACCCACCTCAACACTGGTGGCATGCGCTGGCAGCACAAAAGCACATAACCCTAAGGCTAACAGCTTTTTCATAGTGCCACCTTGTAATGATTTACTGCGGAGTGTGAGGTCGAGTCACTAAAACTGAGCTGTCCATTAATCCCAGTTACGCTATGGCCTACTAAAGGTTGCACAGATAACAGTAAAGACTGACAAGAGCGCTTATTCAGCATCACCAACTGCTCAGCAAAGCGTAGTACATTCGCATCGTTACTGATCACTTCGTTAGTGAACTCAAGGCGATTTTCACGTTGTTGGTAAATCATTTTACCATCACAGCTAAGCGAAATTGCGGCTTCATGGAGCAATTGATAGTTTGTTACCGACTGTTCCACTCCCACACATGTACCGTCACGAACTACAGTGCAAGCCATGTTGCTGTCGCTCGTCAGTTGCGCCTGGCCACTCACGGCAACACTGAGTGCCAACACACTCGGCAGTTGCATATTGGACTCTAATAATTCAATTTCATAACTGGTGCCATTATTGTGCATCTGCTCCAGTGTGAACGCAAAGTTAAGCTCTGCCGCTTGAGTGGATGTCAGCCAACCCAGCGACATAACGACGAGTAGTGAACGCTTCATCATGATCACAGCCCTCCTTGCTGACTGCTATGCAGAGCGACTGTAAAATCAATCTGCTCTATTTTGGTATAAAACTGACGGCTTAACGCCCCCTCTTTCGCCAATTCGATTTTCAGTTGTTTACACTGCGACATCCCGTGGCGCAGTTCCGAAATCTGTGGCTTAGCTGGATAAGATTGCGCATCCAAACGCTTGCCATACACTTTGCTCGCCCCAGCGGCAATACCGCTACAGCTCATACGTGCTGTCATGGCAAAATTCGATGCAAACCACTTGGCGGTAATTTCGCCTTGCGCATCAAAAAACAGTGTGTCGCTGTCTGCGATGTTGACCACATCAACATAAGCCTCATAGCCCACTTCTACATCACGCCCAGCCCAACGCTGCAAGATAGGTTTGAAATCAGCCATGTTTAAAACTAACTGGCCTTGGTTTACAACCACTTGCTTAATCGGCTCAAGCGTATTTGCCTGACTGCTGGCACAAGCGAGTAGCGCCGTTAAAATTATTGCCTTAGTCACTATTTTTCTCCATTTCCTTATTTAGGTCTGATCCGATGGTTAAATTTAACTATAAAGTTTCCGACACGATCACACTCAGCTCCAAGTAGCTTGGCTCTATCGGTGTTTCAGGGAAGCTAAAGTGGATACTCATGTTAGTACAACTCCCGCCAGTAACCTGAGAGCGGGAAATATAAAACTTATTGCCACTATCAGTAGCAGAAAAACTCCCGCAACTTACAGTCAGCGTCATATTTTGTGCAGCGCGCCCTGCGATATCAAAGTGCAATTGCTGACCACTATCACCATAAACAGGAAGCTCCAATGAGTAGCCACTGTAAACAGAGGTTACCAACGGTGGCTGGCCCGGGCAGGTATCTACTCGGGTTTCAAATTCTGGGATAAAGTCACTTTTATTCGCACTGTACTTAGCACCACCGATGTAGATTAAATCACTACCCAGCGTGGCGATCCGCTCCCTTAATAATGCATACGCATCAATAGGAGTCGCATAGGCACATGGTTCGTCAGGTGGGGGCAAGCAAATATGATCGGGTGGGCAATCGCCATCACCAATGGTTACTTTATTAGGTTGCTGTATTGGCGATAGATTTACAGCTTGCGCCGCAGCAGCGCTCAAGTTCAAAAGTGCCGCAAGAGATACAACTAATGGATAATCCAATTTCATAATAAGTCCTTTAAAGATTAACAAGCTGGCACGGGCGCGCCAGCCATAAACCCAACAGCAATTAAATTGACTCGGAAATAGTGAGGTTCAAATCAAGATAACTTGGCGCTCCTACACCCAATTACCAATTAGGCCGCTATGCCATTTGACTAGACTTTGTCATTTAAATGCCTTTTAAAATTAGCACCTGCCTAAAGCTGCTCTGAAATCATTAAGTTGAGATCAATATATGTCGGCGCAGCAGTACCCGCTGGGAAGCTAAACTTAACTGTCATTGACTTGCACGTACCGCCGGTATTTTGCGATTTAGACACCACAAATTTGTCGCCTGAGTCACTGCCACTGAAGGAGCCACAGCTTACGTTTAGGGACATGGATCTATCTGAACGTCCAGAAATATCGAAATAAAGTTGCTGACCGAAGTCACCATCGACAGGGAAAGAAACTTCATATCCAGCCAATTGATTGATGATAATTGGCTCTTCATGACGACATGGGTCAAAAATGGTTCTAGTGCGGTATACCGGCGTGAACTTGCTTTTATTTAAAGCGTAGCGTGCGCCACCAATGTAAATCGGGTCAACGCTTTGCATTGTTACCGCGGCCAATATTTGCTCTGGAGAAAACTTCAGCTCTTCTGTTTCTTGTCGTTCAGCGTAGCGAATATAAGGTTCGCAGAATCTATCTCTGTCATAGTCACAGCAACGATAAACTTCTGGTGTTTGTAGATTCAGGCTAGTTACATTGCTCTGAGCGGGTGCTGCAGCGCTAACTTGCTGTGCAAAGGCAAAAATAACTGCGCTTGATAAAGATGTCTTGAGTAAGTTCATCACGTTTCCTTGTTGTTTTATATTTAGTTTAAATTCAGCCCGATGATGGTGCTGAAACTAATGCTGTTAATAGTAGCGTTGGTATCGGTGAGCGATGTATCCACTTTTCTGATTTCAACGTGGAGGTTTTTACACTTACCTTCAGTTACCTGACGTTTGTATACCGAAAATCGGGCCGGAATGACGACATTACGACGTTGAAAAACCAAGTCTGCGTCATAGCCAATATCAATGTCAGAACATTCAACTGACATTCCAACTTTTAAAGGGGCTGTGCCAAGGCTGGCGTTTAGCTCACCACGCACATCAAAAATTAGCTCTGGATGGCCGTAAAACTCATCCCACTCATCAACATAAACCGGAATATCAGCTTGATAGCCAATCACGTGAGTGCTGTTAGCTGCAGCATAAATCGGTGTGAAATCATTGATATCGTAGTTGTATTTAGTTCCACCAATATAGATAGGATCGGCCGCACTGGCAGCCATAGCCGTGATACCTAACATTGCAGCTAAAGCACTGCGGGTAAAATGTTTAACCATAGATAACTCCTTTTTAAACTAATTGCAGATTGAAATGGTTTTAAGCTTCACTTGACCCGGACTGTAGAGCACTTCTAGCATTGGGCTAGATGTCGCCACAAACCTCAACCCCTCAGGTAAAGTCAACGTATAGTTAGCTGGTGAAGGCAAACTTAAGGTACTGATACGGCTCTTCTCTAAATTAAACGTTTGCTCATATTGCCAAACGAAGTGATTGAACCGCGACGAGGTATCTTGTAAACGTACGCCGAGTGCAACTGGTTGTTTATCGAAAATAGCGCTACAAACCGCCAGCATGAGTTTGATGTCTTGCATCACAGGCACAGGCGTATTACCTAAATTGACGTAAAAGTTATTTTCATCAATTGGCCAGCTTTGATAGGTCGCGGCTGCAACGCGAGGATCTTGAGTTTTTAGGGTTAAGAACTCTCCAGGTTTGACTTCCAGCTCGGCCATCAAATTGCCTTGCGCATCCGTCGTGACTACCTGACCATTGAGATCAAAGCTAAGATTACCAAGTGGCTGGCTTTTTACATCGGTGATCTTGCCGACCAACTGTCCGCTATAAACACTAGGCAGCGCTTGTGCATGAAGCTCAACGCGCGTTGACGAGGTTAAACCCGAAGCATCTGTCACAGTAAGGGTAATGCTGTAATAACCTGCAACGTCGGGAAGTAGTTTTGCCTCAGCATTGTTTGTCACTAACTGCGCTTGAGAACCCTCCGGCGTTTGCAGCGCCCACACATAAGTTAACGCCGAGCCTTCAGGGTCAAAACTAAGAGAACCATCAAAAGTCACTTCTGTACCTACAGTAGTCTGACGAGATGGATCACCGCTGATTTTTGCAACTGGCGGTAAATCCAATTCAACAGGGATCCTTACAGTTACGGGTGTGGAGCTTTGAGTTTCATCAGAAACGACCAGTTGCACTACATAAATCCCTTCCTGAGAAGGGGTGAAGTAAGGAGTGCTAGTATCCGCTGCAAATAAGTTGTCAAAGCCTGGTTGCTCTATCAACTCCCAGTTGTAACTGAGTGGTGACCCTTCAGGGTCATAGCTTGCTGCTGCATCCAAGCTGACTTTCTGATTTACCTTGGCACCTGAAACAGGTGAAATGGCTGCAACTGGTTGCTGATTTTCTTGTGCTTTTAGCAAAATAGTGGCTGGCGCTGAGCTGGACTCACCATCGGATACCACTAAACCAATCACATAGTCACCAACGATATCTGGTAGCAAGCCAGTTTGAGTCGTGGTCAACTCAGTTAACTCGGCTAAACTGGCTTGAGGTTTTGCGAGCAATTGCCAGTGATAACTAATGGCTCCACCTTCTGGGTCAAAACATCGCTCACACGCAATGGTTTGTGCTTCTCCCACTATCACAGAGCGGTCTTTACCTAACTCCGCAATGGGCGGCTGATTCTCAGCACCTATGGTCAAAGTAATGCTACTGCTGTTATTTGCGCCTTTTGGATCGGTAACTTTCAGCTCAACTTTGTACTCACCAACTGTACTCGCACGAAACGCCGTAATTGGATTGCTTGTATTGCTTAAGCTGTACTCAGCACCTTCTGGTGCGGCAACAACCTGCCAAAGATATTGCAGTACATCCCTAAAATCAGGATCAAAGCTCATCGACCCATCTAATTCTAGGCTCTCATTTTGTGCAGCCGTGATCTTGTCACTTAAAATAATGGCCGCAGGGGGAGAATTAAAATTAAACCCTTGGCTAACCACTGACACTTGGTCTTCAGCTCTGCGTCCTTTACTGTCAACGACAGCAAGTTGTAACTGATACTCACCCGCTACATCTGGCACAAACTTAGCTGAGGCATTATCCATTCCGTGAATTTGTGTGGCGCTGCCAGCGGGCTGAGATAATAAACGCCACTGATATTGATTAATTTCACCTTGCTGAGAACGACTCAATTTGCCATTTAAACTAACTACATCACCTTGTTTGACGGTGACATCTGGGCCTGCATTCGCGATGAGTGGCGCAACTTCAGTCGGTTGCGCAACCACCACGGCTGTTGTGTTATCGACAGCCACAACGCTTGATGCTTCAAGTTGGCCACTCTCTCCACAAGACGCGGTTGCCAAAGCCAATAAAGAAGGTGCAAAACACTTCCATTTCATAACAACTCTACTCCGTACAAGAAATTACCTGTTAATCATTCAGTCCCAGCAGCTTCACGAATACGTTGATTTAATTCTGCAGCTTGCTCACCTAAATAACGCGCTTCAGCAAGTAACCGATTGCGCTCCATCTCAAGCTCACTATCAACAGTGGCTGAAGCGTAACCATAAAGCTCAATATCATGATTTCTCTTTTGAACTTTATCTTTGTAGGCATTCACTTGCGTACGTTGAGACAAAACCGCGGAGCGATAAGACTGAACGCTATCTTTGAGATCGGGAAAGGTATTCTCAATAAAATCGAAGTAGGCTTGTTCTTCGTCAGTAGTGGCGGCCATTGCCTCTTGAATTACCTGATTGGAATTAGTTGCAGGTAGCTCCACCGTTGGAGGTTGCTTTTTCTCTGCCTTCACTTCAACCGGCTCGGTTTGCTCAGCAACAACTTCTACACTCGGCTGTAAAGGCGACTCAACAATAATCGGCTCACTTGGTGCAGATGACTGAACTTCCTCAGTGGGCATTAACACCCCAATATACACAGCGCTGCCAAGACCTATTACCACAGCTATTACAGCTGATATCTTTTTCATTATGCTCTCCTCAATATCAAAGCCATGTTTCTTTTAAGGGGGCTATGCCCCCTTAAAAATTAGGTGCACTGCTCGTTGTTAATACAGACTTCAGCGGTGACTAGCGCACTACCTTCTTGGATAGACCAAGTATGTTTGTCGTAGCGCTTCCAAATCTTGCCGTACTGTTGTGAAACATGAGAAGTGGTACCTTGAGCTTTTGAACCACCGATTTCATCAAGTGCACGCAATACGATATTGCCAAACTGGCAGTACACGTTCATTGGGCAAACTTTCATGAGACCATCGCCAATGTTCTTACCTACAGTGCTTTGACCTGGGTCAATCACATTTGGATCAAGAACTTGGACATCGTAGTTTTTAGCGTAAATAGCGAGGAACATTTGCCACATATCGTTGTACATTTGCGTTTCTAAACGCTCTGCCAACAATTGTGCCTCTGCTGGGTTGTTTGAAGTAGGTTTAACGTCTAACTTACACTCCATACCCATGTTGTCGCGCGCGGTGGTACGGATATCATCCCAACTGCGTGTCTTAGATTTGAACCAGCTCCAGCTCTTTGATTTACCAGCGTTACGCCAGTAAGAGTTCATGCGGTCAACATCTATTGTACATTCACCTTTGATTGGACCTGGGTAAGCGTAGAAGTTGTAAGACAGACCTAAATTAGCAGTAAGTACCTTACGGTTTGGCTGTGGCTCATACATGCGACGCACCACTTTCCAAGATACCTCAACACCATCTTTAGTACCTTCATACAACTCTTCAATTTCTTGTGTGTACTCGCCACAGCGTGCATCTTTAGTCACATAGAAATCAACGCCACCGGTTGCAAATGAGTTGGCATCCATAGTATCGAAGTAAATCATGTCGCCACGATTTTCACGCTCGAATGGCATTTGCCACTCATTGGTGATGCTCTTGCTGATCATAGTGTCAGCAGGCATTGCCCATACGTTCTTCGAGAAAATGCTGCTATTACCCGTTTCAACCGAGAAGTTGTTGCGCGTTACACCGGAATTCAGGCGGACGTTGAACACATCCAGTTTTTTCACTGAGTAATTGCTCTTGCCGTTTTGGTATAACACTGATGCTAATGCATTGCGCTCATTACCCCACAGGCTGTAGCCAGCACTTGCAAGGCCGGTGATCTTAGTACCTTCAGCCTTAACTAGATTGTCTTCCAATTCCCACGCGTTTTTGCTGATAACAAGCTGCGCAGATACGATTTGCGTATTGAAGCTGATCTGATTGATGAGCAATTCTTGCTTTTTCGTGTACGCGTCATACTTACCTTTTGCCGTGTAATAAGCATCACGGATCGCATCACGCGCATTCTCTGCCGCTGTTAGTTTGGCGCTCACTGCGTCCTTCAAAGGTTGGTAACGCTCAATCACCCCTACCATACATTGGTAAGTTTTCATTGCATCGCCGCCACCTAACAGAATACAGCTATTCGACTCATCGCTCTGTTTACGATTAAGCTTTTCCAACTCATCTTTAAGCTCAGAGATAGTCATAATATAACCATCCCACAATGAACTCAGTTCAAAGTACTGGTCCACTAGACCGGCGTTTGCTACCGCATCCAGTGTCAGCTGATTACCAATCTTTTCAATTTGGCCTAAGCTAGTTAAGTTAGAACGTGGAATACCGTATGTTAACTGATACCAGTTACTCACGAAGTCGCCTTTTAAAAACGCTTGCTCTTGTAGTACTGGAGTTGGTAGTTGGCGGTACGCTTGTGTTTTGATATTGACGTAATCAGCACACTGAGGGCCAGCGGCCCCTAATTCTGCGTATGTTCCACGGAGAGTTTTCGTTGAAGCCGGACCCACATATAAAGTAGTGGCAATTTCATGATCAACAATGACATCACCCACACCTGCTGGCGTCGGAATACCCATGGAATCTAATGGGTTACCCTTACGTGCATCAGGTAGTGCATGTGCGGTGGCGCTTTGGAGTAGTGCCGCAACCACAGAGGTCGCGATTATTTTTCCGTACATTTTATTTCCTTTACGGGTTTTAGGTTAGATCCTTTAGTAACTCAGCAAATGCTTAGAGTTGACTACGTAATTTCGCTGCTACGCTATTGAGCAACGTTTTGTCACGACCAAGCTCATAGCTCGACAGCCATTGACTTTGCTCGTTAACAAAATTGTAGAGATCCCTAATGTTGGTCTCGTTGAAACTTAATCTGTAATCAACAAAGCTCCGTATGTTCGCCACTTCTTTTGAACAAAGCGTGGTATTACTGCCTGAACGACATTGATTGTTGAGTACATTGCGACTCGTTGTAAGTTGTGTTATCGAGTCATTTACGACATCAAGTAAGAACTCATCTTCTAAATCAAACTGCAACAGTTCGAATGCCGAGGTCGCATTATCGATAGCACTTAATAGTTGAATGTAATCAGTAGAAGGGGTCGCCAAACCTAGTAAGGTGGCAAATTGATTGTTAAGCGTGGCCAAATGAGATGCGAGTTGGCCGTAGTAACGTGGTTCTGGGTAGGTAACAAGTTGGTCAACCGTGAGTTTACAGCCTGGTTTGATAGCTTGAAAACCGCTTGCACCAGACAATGAATCAAATACCAAAGATGCTCGCGAGAAATCATGGGTAAGCTCAATTGAATTCTTTTCAGCGCCAATCGAACCTGTAATTCGACTAGTTGATACCGCGTTAAGATCGGCTGACAAAGTGTAGCGTAAAGACAAAGGACGAATGGATTCACAGATAAAACGATACTGAAAATTCGTTTTAAATAGCCCATTTTGTACCAGCGCAGAGCTGGTATAACTCTGATTGCGATCCGCATAATAAGTCGACGCGGTAAAGCTACAAGGCGGCACATATCGTGTACCAGTGCCGGTCAATTGTGACAAGCATTGAGACTCGGCATTAAACACCACTTCTGGGTATGCATAGGCAATAGCAGGCCCTGCCAGCATAAAAGCGGCAATACACAAGTTTTTCATCGGATTTTCCTTAAAGTGAATTACATTTGATCTAAAGTTGCGGTTAACACTCTGCGACTCGTCACACCATTGTGATCTGTGAGTTTAACCACAGCGTTAATGACCTTATTGCCTGTGGCACAAGCAGAATAGGGTGACTGTTGCAACACCAACTGCAGGTTATTCACCGCGGCGCTATTCCCCACTCCTTTGGGTAGTAAAGTTCCTGTCATCGTACTGAGCTCTGCAATATCGGGGAATAACTCGGGTATGGTTGCGGACATGTTGGGCGTCCAAAACATGCCGTCATAGTCTAAATACTCCAACTCAATGAGTTGGTTTTCAGTCGCTAAACGGCCACCTAGGTGTTCGGATAAATTCCAATTCACCGCTATAGTTCTATCAGTACTAAACTGATCCACCGTGGCAATTTGGTTACTCTGCATCGCGAGTAAGTTTAGACGGTTCACTATTGCCGTTAATTGTTCGAGTAGACTGTCATCCCAAGTGGTAATAATTAAGTCGATAAGCTCGCGAGCCTGCTTTGCTAGTTCAAAACTCTCTAACTGAATAGCCTGCATTTGCGGCGCAATGCGCGAAAACTCTTGGCAAAGTAACACTGGTTGTTGTTCAAAGCTGGCTAGACTCGTCAAGGCCTGAATTGGCTCACCCACAGTCTGCGCTTGTAACGCCGCTAAGACCTCCTGCCCTGTACGACCTTGCAATAAAAAGGCGACATTGATCGCAGTTTCCAGCCGAGTTAGAGCATGTAAACTAGGTTTTTGCTGATACTGCTGCATTTGACCACTAACAAAGCCTCCAAAATCAGGACGCTTTATTAATGTCGGTGGAATATATTGATAGTTCTCATTGTAAGCATTAGATAATGCTTGAACTTCGTTGTTAAGATTGCCGAGTAAGAGTTCAAAATACACCAATTTCTCGTCAAGCTCAGCAGTAAACCCCGTGGTACTTAATGCTTGATAACAATATTGCTCACCACAAGCAGAAAGTTGCATATCATAATAAGGAGCTAGAGCAGCCAGTTTAGCCAGTATTTTGTTTTGCTGAGCGCTGGGCAGTTTAGCCAATTCAGCAGCAAAACTACTCATTCGTTTATTTAAATGTGAAACACGACTTTGGGTGATTTGCGTTGGGCTATATTTTTTCAACAGTGTCCAATAACGAATTTGTTGATCTGCTAAGGTTTTCAACTCATCTTGTAAGGCAGCTTTCTGAGCTAAGGAATAATAAGGGAAACGCGCAATTTGCCCATTCATAGCTGCTAATTGCTGTTGTAGCTCTTGCTCTAACTGCACCCCTAGCGTGTAACGACGATAAAGGCCCGCATAACGTAAAGGCTCGGTTAACGTGCCAAGTTTGGTGATGAGTGCAAGACGGAAATTTTCACGCCTAAGTTGATCACTGGCAGGCGAAAAGCCGCCATCCCCAGGCACAAATACAAAGTCGTTATAAAGTGTACGATAAAGTTCGGCCTGAAAAATATGCAATTCAGTGAGCAGCGCAGGATACTTCAGTAAATCGCTGACGTGATACCAAGTATATGAACCGCGTTGTTGTCGACCCGTTGCTTGCGCAGCCATATCGCTGGCAACATCACATGGCAAAGACAGTGCTTTAAAACACGCTTGGTTAAACTCAGGATCTGCACCGATACATACATCTTGGCAACTTTGCGCATTAAACTCAGCGTAACAGCTTTGTGGTGCATAATTCACCAACTGCAAGTTAACACTACACTGATTATTTGCCATGCCTTGAGCTGATAATAGGCAAAGCAAAGCTGCAGTGACAGGTTGCAAAGCCCCCTGCCACGAAGTTTTTCTGAACATACCAAATTCCTTTTATTCAATAGCCGATTTTCCCTCGGGGTTTGTGTAACGAGGGACGAATTGGTTAATTTGTGTACCCATAATAACACTAAGTTTAATTTTGTGTAAATAATAAATTAAAAACTTAACTTAATTAGTAATTAAAAATAACAACAGTGTTTGCACTCAGGGCAACTAAAGCTGCTCCAGCTTTAGCTCAAAAGATTGGTGAAAAATCGCATCCCTACACAGATGAAGCATTAAAATTCATACTATTAAGAATTTATTACGCTTGGATTGACTGGTTGGAACATAGTATTCCTGTCAGTGATTAGCTTAAAGACCTCACTTAATTTAATAACTAAAGAGCCACTTTCGCTATCCAATCTATGTACTAAGTCATTAAATTAGATTGCATGCTCTAGGTGCATTCCCAACGGGCTTCAAATGTTAAATATGAGTGCATGTCACATAAACATCAGCCAACAAACAGCAGCAAATGCGGTTTGGATGTTCGCCAGCGAGTTAGAGGGCACGATTCACGGATACAAGTTTAGAACTGGTTATGGTCAGTAATATGACACAGGAAAATAGTTAACCTGAGCTTTGGATAATTAGGCAAGAATATCCAGCCGAATAACACTGGTGCACAGCATGGCTTAAAGATGCAATGACTGAGCTAGCAGCTCAGCCATTGCATTCACTCACATTAGTCACATACGGTCGCAGTCATTAACTTTATTTGCGGCTGAAATGTCACATCCAAAGCTAAAGTGCTGCTACTATTTTGTGTGAACTTATACCCATCAGGTAAACGTAACGTCATTGTCGTCGGAGCTGGTAAGTTCACTCGAGTGATCTTCAAGGTGCTAAGCTCAATTTGTTGCCCAAAGCTGTAATAAAAATCGCCAAAACGAGCAGGTACAGTATCCAAATCAAAGGTAACAGAGAGGGGTTTACCATCCGCCAATTTACTACAAACGGGTAAAAATAAGTCAATCGACTGCATTGCGAGTAGTGGCACACTGTTGAGATTAACATAAAAGTTCTGTTCATCTACAGGCAGGCTGCTATAACTTGCTGATGCAACTCGACTATCATTGATTTTGATGGCTACATTGCCATTTGGGCGTAGCTGCAACTCATGATCTAGATTACCAAAAGCGTCGGTGGTCACTGACGTATCATTGATTTGTAGTTGGAGATTTGCGAGCGGTTTAGCACTCGGGTCAACGAATTTGGCTACCACATGCCCTGTAAGGTCGCTGTTATTTTCTTTCACTTGAACTGTGACGGCTTGTTGAGCAACTTGGCCTCCTACGTCTTTAACCGTCAGCGCTAGCACGTAGTCGCCAACAACATCAGCTAAAAACTGGACTTTCGCTGCCTCATTATCAGCAATGCTGGCATTGGAGTTATTTGGTTTAGTTAGAGACCATAAAAATTGTACCGTGCCACCTTCCGGATCGTAGCTTCCTGATGCATCTAATAGTAAGGATTCCCCTAAGATTATTTGTCTATCGGTTGCGCCTTGGATCACCGCAACTGGGGGTTTATCCGCAACCGCCGTCACAACTTGCGCCGCTGGCTGAGAATCGAATATGCCATCATTGATGATAAGACGGAGTAAATAATCCCCTGCTTTGTCGGCGGTAAAACTCACCTCAGGCGCTGTTATAGAACTTAGTGTGCTGCCGCTACCCTGCGGCTTAGTCAACAAATGCCAACGATAGGTAAGCGTATCACCATCAGGATCATAACAACGGTTACAACTGATGGTAACCACATCGCCCACTGTGACCATCTTGGTATCACCCAATTCAGCAATAGGCGGCTGCTTGATATTGACTTGTAGCGTGATGGTCTTATTACTACTCGCCCCATTTTGATCCGTTACCGTCAGCTTGAGTTGGTATGTACCAAAGGTATCCGCAGCAAACTCGGCTTTTCCACTGTTGAGTGCTTTAAGAGAAACGACGCTATTTGCAGGTTTACTCAGTATTTCCCAGTTAAAAGTCAAAATATCACCGCTATCAGGGTCATAACTTTGCGAGCCATCAATAAGCAGTACTTCATTTTTGGCGAGGGTTGCTTTAGCTAAGTGAATGATGACATTCGGTGCACTATTTTGCTGCTCACTAACACTACTAATCGTCACGTTATCAGTAACAACATTGCCGTTTATATCTGTTACTTTCAGTTGAACTATATACGCACCAGTTTGATCAGCAATAAAGCTACTGTTAATAGCGTTCGCTTGTAATATGGTTGCATTGCTGCCTGCTGGGCGGGCAACAAAGGCCCATTGGTAGCTGCTAATAGTGATACCTTCACTTGCATTAATAGTCCCCTGCAGCGTAACCGTGTCCCCTTGTTTTACAGAGCTATCTTCGCCTGCGCTGATCTGTAACGAGGGTTGATTGTGCACTTCAAATGCAAAAATTGCAGGAGTACTTTGACCTTTACCATCGCTAACGATTAACTTTAGTTCGTAGGCACCTAGCTCTGTTAATTTTAGTGTTAGAATTTTAGCAGTTGGTTCAGGGAGATTGAGTTCGGTGTTGTCAGCCTTACGGTATAATTGCCACCGATAGTTGAGATTATCACCATCTTGATCGGTACTTTTCTCTGCACTGAATTGCACATCTTGATTAAGAAAGATTTTACCGCTGGTTCCTTGAATATGGGCGATAGGCAAGTGATTCACTTTACCGTCACCTTTAGTCGGCTCAGTGCTACCACTACTACCGCCACCACATGCGGCTAACAATACCGCACAAATCAGCGGCAACAAAATTCTGCTTTTCATAACAATATCCTTTTTATGCACCATTCCTAGTTGCACTTTACTATCACAATACGGATTAAGTCATTGATGACTGTTCCCATTTGCATACACTTTCATATTAACGTCAATTTTACAAGAGTTCCCAAAAAAAAACCGCAAGCTTGGCTTGCGGTTTCTTATTCACTATTGTGAGATGAAGTAATTAGAAATTACTCATCGCCACCTAGTAGGTCTGCGTTCAATGCATCAGTCAACGCTTGCGTTGCTTCTTCTGCACTTACAGTTTGCTCCACTGGCGCTTCGGCTGCCTTGCGACGGTTGATACGCTCTTGGTGATAAGCAAAACCAGTACCTGCTGGAATCAAACGACCTACGATTACGTTTTCTTTCAGACCACGTAAATCGTCTTTCTTACCGTTTACTGCTGCTTCTGTAAGAACACGCGTAGTTTCTTGGAACGACGCTGCAGAGATAAACGATTCAGTCGCAAGTGATGCCTTCGTGATACCCATTAACTGGATCTCAAACTTCGCAGGGATCTTACCTTGTGCTTCTAGGTCGCGGTTTGCGATGTTTACGCGCGCCACTTCAACTTGTTCACCAGCTAAGAACAATGAATCACCACCATCTAGGATGAGACACTTACGTAGCATTTGACGAATGATAGTTTCGATGTGCTTGTCGTTAATCTTTACACCTTGTAAACGGTAAACTTCTTGTACTTCGTTTACGATGTAGTTAGATACGTCAGTCACACCACGTAGACGTAAGATATCGTGCGGTGACTCTGGACCGTCAGCAATAACTTCACCACGTGCAACCGTTTCACCCTCAAACACGTTCAATTGACGCCATTTCGGGATCATTTCTTCGTATGCATCGCCTTCCGCAGGTGTGATCACCAAACGCTTCTTACCCTTAGTTTCTTTACCGAAGCTGACCACACCGGTCACTTCCGCAAGGATAGCTGGGTCTTTCGGCTTACGCGCTTCGAACAAGTCAGCAACGCGCGGTAGACCACCCGTGATGTCACGTGTTTTCGAACCTTCTTGTGGAATACGTGCTAATACCTGACCAGGCATTGCAGTCGCACCATCAGAGATTTCGATAGTCGTGAACGACGGTAAACGAATTTCTTGTAAGCCACGCACTTCATTTTCGATGATTAGCTTAGGCTCTTTGGCGTTAACTTTCGATAGGTCTTTAACAACCACACGGGTTAAACCAGTCAAGTCGTCAGTTTGCGCTTCAGTGTTCGAGTCATCGATATCGCTGAACGTTACTTTCGATTCGTGTTCAAGGATGATTGGGTGGCTATGTGGATCCCACGTTGCTACCACGTCATTACCTGATACTTGTGCGCCGTCTTTAACAGACAATACGGCACCGTAAGGTACCTTGTAACGCTCTTTCTCACGACCTTGGTCATCGATAACAGCGATTTCAGTTGAACGAGAAGTGATAACAATCTTACCGTCTACGTTCAATACGAACTTCGCGTTGTGAAGCTTGATGCTACCGTTGTTCTTGATCTGTACGCTGTTTTCAGCAGACGCTCTTGATGCCGCACCACCGATGTGGAATGTACGCATCGTAAGCTGTGTACCTGGCTCACCGATTGATTGCGCTGCGATAACACCAACTGCTTCACCGGCGTTGATCAAGTGACCACGTGCAAGGTCACGACCGTAACAGTGTGCACACACACCAAAGTCGTTCTCACAAGTGATAACAGAACGTACTACAACTTCGTCTACTGAGTGTTCTTCTAAAAGATCACACAGCTTCTCGTCTAGCATGACGTTACGCTCAACCAACACTTCTTGCGTGCCCGGCTTCAGAACATCCTCTGCAACCACACGACCAAGTACGCGCTCGCGTAATGGCTCAACAACATCACCACCCTCAATAAGCGGCTTCATGGTTAGACCTTCGGTCGTACCACAATCTGTTTCGTTGATAACCAAATCTTGTGCAACGTCTACTAGACGACGCGTCAAGTAACCCGAGTTCGCTGTCTTAAGTGCTGTATCGGCAAGACCTTTACGCGCACCGTGCGTTGAAATAAAGTACTGAAGAACGTTCAGACCTTCACGGAAGTTTGCGGTGATTGGCGTCTCGATGATTGAACCATCTGGACGTGCCATTAGACCACGCATACCCGCTAACTGACGGATCTGAGCCGCGCTACCACGAGCGCCCGAGTCAGCCATCATAAACACTGAGTTAAATGAGGCTTGCTCTTCTTCTTCGCCTTTGGCGTTGATGACTTTGTCTTTTGACAAGTTCGCCATCATCTCACGTGATAAGTTTTCGTTAACACGTGACCAAATGTCGATAACTTTGTTGTACTTTTCACCCGCAGTTACCAAACCTGATTGGAACTGTTGGTTGATTTCCGCCACTTCCGCTTCAGCCGCTTCGATGATAGCAACTTTCGTTGGTGGGATAACCATATCGTTAATACCGATAGAGACACCCGACTTCATCGCGTAATGGAAACCTGTGTACATAACTTGGTCAGCAAACACTACGGTGTCTTTTAGACCTAGACGACGGTAACACTCGTTCAATAGACCAGAAATTTGTTTCTTGCCTAGTGCACGGTTGATCAGTTCAAACGGCAAACCTTTTGGTAGGATTGACGAAAGAATTGCACGACCTACAGTCGTTTCAACAATTGCAGTTACAGGCGTTTCGATACGTGTTTCTTCTGCGATGTGCACTTCAGAAATACGTACTTTAACACGTGCGTGTAGATCAGCTTGACCTGTACGGTATGCTTTTTCTGCTTCTTTTGGATCTTTAAATACTAAGCCTTCGCCTTTCGCATTAATGCGATCACGCGTCATGTAGTAAAGACCCAATACAACGTCCTGTGAAGGAACGATGATTGGTTCACCGTTAGCTGGCGACAGAATGTTGTTAGTCGACATCATCAGCGCACGCGCTTCTAATTGTGCTTCTAACGTTAACGGTACGTGTACCGCCATTTGGTCACCGTCGAAGTCGGCGTTATAAGCCGCACACACTAACGGGTGTAGCTGAATCGCTTTACCTTCGATAAGTACCGGTTCGAACGCTTGGATACCCAAACGGTGAAGTGTCGGTGCACGGTTCAGAAGAACTGGATGCTCACGAATAACTTCATCTAATACGTCCCAAACCTCTGGTACTTCACGCTCAACCATCTTCTTCGCAGCTTTGATGGTTGTTGCCATACCACGGCGCTCTAGCTTACCGTAGATAAATGGCTTGAATAGCTCAAGTGCCATCTTCTTAGGAAGACCACACTGGTGCAGACGCAGGTATGGACCTACTGTGATTACAGAACGGCCTGAGTAGTCTACACGCTTACCAAGTAAGTTTTGACGGAAACGACCTTGCTTACCTTTGATCATGTCTGCAAGCGACTTCAGTGGACGCTTGTTAGAACCTGTGATCGCACGACCACGACGACCGTTGTCTAGTAGCGCATCAACCGCTTCTTGTAACATACGTTTTTCGTTGCGCACGATGATATCTGGCGCAGCTAGGTCTAATAGACGCTTCAAACGGTTGTTACGGTTGATAACACGACGGTACAAATCGTTTAGATCAGACGTAGCAAAACGACCACCATCTAGTGGTACTAATGGACGTAGATCTGGCGGCAGTACTGGTAGTACAGTCATTACCATCCACTCTGGATTGTTACCAGACTGGTGGAAAGATTCCATCAACTTTAAACGCTTAGTGATTTTCTTACGCTTAGTTTCAGAGTTTACTGTTGGTAACTCTTCACGCATTTCTGCGATAAGTTGCGCAAGGTCTAAGTCACGAAGTAGGTCAAGAATCGCTTCTGCACCCATTTTCGCTTCAAAGTCATCACCATGCTCTTCTAAAGCATCAAGGTATTCTTCTTCAGTTAGCAGTTGGCCACGCTCAAGCGTCGTCATGCCTGGCTCAGTCACAACGAATGATTCAAAGTAAAGAATACGTTCGATATCACGTAGCGTCATGTCTAGCATCAAACCGATCCGTGACGGAAGCGATTTTAAGAACCAAATATGCGCAACTGGGCTTGCTAACTCAATGTGACCCATACGGTCACGACGCACTTTAGTGAGGGTAACTTCTACGCCACACTTTTCACAAATAACACCACGGTGTTTCAAGCGCTTGTATTTACCACACAAACACTCATAGTCTTTCACTGGGCCGAAGATACGGGCACAGAATAGGCCGTCACGCTCAGGCTTGAAAGTACGGTAGTTGATCGTCTCAGGCTTCTTCACCTCACCATATGACCATGAACGCACCATGTCTGGTGAAGCAAGACCAATACGAATTGCATCGAATTCTTCGGTCTTGTTTTGTTGCTTCAGAAACTTAAGTAAGTCTTTCACCTTAGCTCTCCTGTCGGAGGTTAATCTTGAGGGCAAGCAACGCTTGCCCCTTCATTCTTGCAAATCCGCGTCAACATCGGCGCAGTTCAGCGCCGATGGAGGTCGGATTAAAGCTCTTCAAGCTCGATGTTGATACCCAGTGAGCGGATCTCTTTCAACAATACGTTGAACGACTCTGGCATACCTGGCTCCATCTTATGGTTGCCATCAACGATGTTCTTATACATCTTGGTACGACCGTTTACGTCATCCGACTTCACTGTCAACATTTCTTGTAGCGTGTAAGCAGCACCGTAAGCTTCAAGTGCCCACACTTCCATCTCACCGAAACGCTGACCACCGAACTGAGCCTTACCACCCAACGGTTGTTGAGTAACTAGGCTGTAAGAACCTGTAGAACGCGCGTGCATCTTGTCATCAACCAAGTGGTTTAGTTTCAGCATGTACATGTAACCTACGGTTACTGGACGCTCAAACGTGTCACCTGTACGACCATCATATAGCGTGATCTGACCGCTTGACGGATACCCACCAAGTTCTAATAGCTCTTTGATTTCAGTTTCTTTCGCGCCGTCGAACGCAGGTGTTGCAATTGGTAGACCGGCTTTCAAGTTGTCAGCGAGACGACGTACTTCTTCATCAGAGAAGCTGTCGATGTCTACTTGCTGACGGCAGTCACCTAATTCATACACTTTCTTCAAGAAGGCACGGATCTCGCCAAGCTCAGCTTGTTCTTTGATCATGTCTTCAATGCGTTCACCGATACCACGAGCCGCTAGACCCATGTGCGTTTCAAGGATCTGACCGATGTTCATACGTGAAGGTACGCCCAGCGGGTTCAATACGATGTCTACCGGACGACCTTTCTCGTCGTATGGCATATCTTCGATTGGCACGATAGTAGAGATAACACCCTTGTTACCGTGACGACCTGCCATCTTATCACCTGGTTGAATGCGACGTTTAACCGCAAGGTAAACTTTCACAATCTTCAACACGCCCGGTGCTAAGTCATCACCTTGAGTGATCTTGCGACGTTTGTCTTCGAACTTCTTGTCGTATTCCGCTTTAACTTCATCGTACTGTGCAGCAAGTTGCTCAAGTTCAGCTTGCTTGTCTTCGTCAGCTAGGCTTTGCGTGAGTAACTTCTCAGCATTTAAGCCAGTTAGTTTCTCTTCGCTGATACCTGCAGCAATAAGCACTTCGCGGGCACGAGATACAATACCGCCTTCCAGAATACGGAATTCTTCGTTGAAGTCTTTCTTCGCTTCACGCAATTGCATGTCTTCAACTTCAAGCGCACGCTTGTCTTTCTCAACGCCATCGCGAGTAAACACTTGTACGTCGATAACTGTACCAGACACTGAGTTAGGTACACGTAACGAGCTGTCTTTAACGTCAGACGCTTTCTCACCGAAGATAGCGCGTAATAGCTTTTCTTCAGGTGTTAATTGCGTTTCACCTTTAGGTGTTACTTTACCTACTAGGATATCGCCGCCTTTTACTTCTGCACCGATGTAAACAACGCCTGATTCGTCAAGCTTGCTTAGCGCAGATTCACCGACGTTAGGAATATCCGCAGTAATTTCTTCTGGGCCTAACTTGGTGTCACGAGCGATACACTGTAGTTCTTGAATGTGGATAGTCGTTAGACGATCTTGGTCAACTACGCGCTCAGATAATAAAATCGAGTCTTCGAAGTTGTAACCGTTCCACGGCATGAACGCCACGCGTAAGTTTTGACCCAGTGCCAAATCACCTAAGTCAGTTGATGGGCCGTCTGCAAGTACGTCACCACGTACTACAGGCTCGCCAACCATCACTGTTGGTTTTTGGTTGATACAGGTGTTCTGGTTAGAACGGGTGTACTTAGTCAAGTTGTAGATGTCGATACCCGCTTCGCCTGGTACGCGCTCATCTTCGTTAACATTAATAACGATACGGCTTGCGTCAGCGTACTTAACCACACCACCACGTTTAGCAACGATAGTTACACCAGAATCTTTCGCTAGTGTTAACTCGATACCAGTACCAACTAACGGCTTATCAGCGCGTAGTGTAGGTACAGCTTGACGTTGCATGTTCGAACCCATTAGTGCACGGTTCGCGTCATCGTGTTCAAGGAATGGAATAAGTGCCGCAGCCACAGAGATAACCTGCTGTGGAGAAACGTCCATATACTGGATGTCGCTTTGACCCATAAACGTCGATTCGCCTTTGAAACGACATGGGATAAGCTCATCAATAAATTCATTATTTTCGTTCAGGTTAGAGTTCGCCTGAGCGATAACGTATTGGCCTTCTTCGATTGCCGATAGGTAATCTACTTCGTCCGTTACTACGCCGTTAATGACTTTGCGATATGGCGTTTCTAAGAAGCCATAATCGTTAGTACGTGCGTATACCGACAATGAGTTGATAAGACCGATGTTCGGACCTTCAGGCGTTTCGATTGGACATACACGACCATAGTGCGTAACGTGAACGTCACGTACTTCGAAGCCTGCACGCTCACGAGTCAAACCACCTGGGCCAAGAGCAGAAATACGACGCTTGTGCGTTACTTCTGACAGCGGGTTGTTTTGATCCATGAACTGTGACAACTGTGAAGAACCAAAGAATTCTTTCACTGCTGCTGAAATTGGCTTAGCGTTGATCAAATCTTGTGGCATCACTGCATCAAGATCGCCAAGGCTTAAACGCTCACGCACAGCACGTTCTACACGAACTAAGCCAACGCGGAATTGGTTTTCTGCCATTTCACCAACAGAACGAATACGACGGTTACCTAAGTGGTCGATATCGTCGACTTCGCCTTTACCGTTACGGATGTCGATTAACACCTTCATCACAGAAACGATATCTTCTTTGCTTAATGTGCCCGCACCTTCGCCATGTTCGTAGCCAACACGACTGTTGAACTTCATACGACCTACAGTAGATAAGTCGTAACGTTCTTCAGAGAAGAACAGGTTGTCAAACAACGCTTCTGCTGCTTCTTTTGTTGGTGGCTCACCAGGGCGCATCATACGGTAGATTTCAACTAACGCTTCAAGGCGGTTGTTGGTCGAGTCAATACGTAATGTCTCAGACATGTACGGACCGCTGTCTACTTCGTTGATGTATAGGGTAGCGATTTGCGAGTGACCCGCTTTCACTAGCTCAGCTAATAGCTCAAGCGTTAGTTCAGCGTTTGCTTCGGCAATGATTTCACCAGTAGACTCATCTACATAGTTTTTCGCTAACACGCGACCAATCACATACTCATGTGGTACTTCAAGTTGCGTGATGCCTTTTTTCTCAATGCTCTTGATGTGGCGCGCAGTAATACGACGACCCGCTTCAACTAGCACTTCACCGTCATCGGCTTTAATATCAAATGCCGCTGTCTCACCACGTAAACGTGATGGTACAAGTTCCATCAATACTTTACCGCCAGCAACTTCGAACGTTGTGGTTTCGAAGAATAACGCCAATACTTCTTCAGTAGTGAACTCAAGCGCGCGTAAAATGATAGACGCAGGTAATTTACGACGACGGTCGATACGTACGTAAAGGTTATCTTTAACGTCAAATTCGAAATCAAGCCATGAACCACGGTAAGGAATAACGCGAGCGTTATATAACACTTTACCAGAAGAGTGTGACTTACCACGGTCGTTATCGAAGAACACACCAGGGCTACGGTGTAACTGAGAAACGATTACACGCTCAGTTCCATTGATAACGAAAGTACCGGTGTCAGTCATGAGCGGGATCTCGCCCATGTACACTTCTTGTTCTTTAATGTCTTTAACAGTGCCTGGTGCTTCTTTGTCCATAAGGACTAGACGCAATTTCACGCGCAATGGCGCTGCATAAGTGACACCGCGAATTTGACATTCTTTAACATCGAACACTGGCTCGCCAATACGGTAACTGACGAACTGCAGCTCAGCGTTACCTGAGTAGCTCTTGATAGGGAACACAGAGCGGAAAGCAGCTTCCAAACCGTGATCGCCATCAGGGTCCGCTGTTAAGAATTTTTTGTACGATTCCAACTGCATAGACAGTAGGAAAGGTATGTCCAAAACTTGCGGACGTTTGCCAAAATCCTTACGGATACGTTTCTTTTCAAGATAAGAGTAAGCCATGGGGTTCCTCAGCTTGCTGATCTTTGACCCAACCTGTTCGAATGGAACAGACATAACAGGCATCTAAGCCATGAATACAACATTTAGATTGTGTTGTTCTAAATGCCACTGCTATTTTCTCTGAAAAACTGTAAACAGTTGAAAATAATAGTGAAATTTAGTTTATAAGCGCGGTTTGCGAATGCGTCACGCTATAGCGCAAAAGGGCCGGTGATTAAAAAATCACCAGCCCCTGCCTGATTGCTCAGGCGAACCTAGCTTCCGCTAGATTACTTGATCTCAACAGAAGCACCAGCTTCTTCAAGCTCTTTCTTAAGAGCTTCAGCTTCAGCTTTAGAGATACCTTCTTTAAGTGCAGCTGGAGCTGACTCAACAAGGTCTTTTGCTTCTTTAAGGCCAAGGCCAGTCGCGCCACGTACTGCTTTGATAACAGCAACTTTGTTAGCGCCAGCAGCTGTAAGAACTACGTCGAACTCAGTCTTCTCTTCAGCAGCTTCAACTGGACCAGCAGCAACAACAGCAGCAGCTGCAGTTACGCCGAACTTCTCTTCCATTGCTTCGATTAGTTCAACAACTTCCATTACAGACATTGCTGCGATAGCGTCAAGGATTTGGTCTTTAGTTACAGACATTTTCATTTCCTAATTAATTATGAACCCATAGGTTCTAAAATTTGATTCTAAAAAGCGAGTGAAGGCTTAAAATTAAGCAGCTTGCTCAGCTTTTTGTACGCGAACTGCTTCAATTGTTTTACACAATTTACCAGCGGCCGCTTCTTTCATAGTGCTCATTAGGCGTGCAATTGCTTCGTCGTAAGTTGGTAGCTTCGCTAGAACGCTAACGTCAACGATTTTGCCTTCGAAAGCAGCAGTTTTAAGCTCAAACGCTTTGTTTTTCTTAGCGAACTCTGTAAACAGACGCGCTGCAGCACCTGGGTGCTCATTAGAAAACGCAATTAGGCTTGGGCCAACTAGTGCATCATTAAGACACTCGAAGCTAGTACCTTCCACTGCGCGGCGAGCAAGCGTATTACGGACAACTTTCATCCATACGCCAGCGTCACGTGCTTCTTTACGAAGTGCAGTGATGGCACCAACTGTCACACCACGAGAATCTGCAACAACAGCAGATAGAGCACCAGTGGCAGCTTCGTTGACTTCAGCAACAATTGCTTTTTTGTCTTGAAGATTTAAAGCCATGGGTGTTACTCCTGGTTTATTGGGAAAAACTTCCCAGTTCTACTTTACTCCACCGAGGCGGAGTGCTTTTTACGGCGAGAACCAGAAGATTAGGAAATCTAGCTGGGATCACACCGTCTACGTAGGATAAATATTAAGGCAATGCCTCCTACGGTCTTGGACGGAAACGCAATGTATCGAATCACTATAGATTAGCTTTCGACATTATGCGCTTCAACCCGAAATTTGTTCTTTGTAAGAAAACTCAGTTTCCTCACAAAATGGCGCAAAATTATAGTTCAAATTTCGCACCATGTAAACACATCAAGTTTATACTTGTGCGCTTAATGTATTTTGGTCAACAGAAACACCTGCGCCCATAGTAGTAGAGATGCTTACTTTCTTAACATAAACACCTTTAGCTTGAGCAGGCTTCGCCTTCTTAAGCGCTACTAATAGAGACTCAAGGTTCTCTTGAAGTTGCTGAGCAGTGAAGTCAACCTTACCGATAGTAGTATGGATGATACCATTCTTATCGTTACGGTAACGAACTTGACCTGCCTTAGCATTTTTAACTGCTTCTGCAACGTTAGGCGTTACAGTACCAGTTTTAGGGTTTGGCATAAGACCACGTGGGCCAAGGATTTGACCTAGTTGACCAACAACGCGCATTGCATCAGGAGAAGCAACTACTACGTCGAAGTTCATCTCGCCTTTCTTAACTAGATCAGCAAGGTCTTCCATACCAACGAATTCTGCACCTGCAGCTTTAGCAGCTTCAGCGTTTGCGCCTTGAGTAAATACTGCTACGCGAACGTCACGGCCTGTACCGTGAGGAAGAACTGTTGCACCACGAACGTTTTGGTCAGATTTACGTGCATCGATACCAAGGTTAACTGCAACGTCAACACTTTCAACGAATTTAGCTGTTGCTAGTTCTTTAAGAAGAGCTACCGCTTCGTTGATTTCGTAATCTTTAGTCGCATCAACCTTTTCACGGATTGTGCGCATACGCTTAGTTAATTTAGCCATTCTATTAGTCCTCTACGTTCAAGCCCATTGCACGCGCAGAACCTGCGATAGTGCGTACTGCTGCGTCAACAGAAGCAGCTGTTAGATCTGGACGTTTAGTCGCAACGATCTCTTCAAGTTGAGCACGAGTAACTGTACCCACTTTTTCAGTGTTTGGACGCTTAGAACCAGACTTGATACCAGCTGCCTTCTTAAGAAGGTAAGATGCTGGAGGAGTCTTCATTGAGAACGTGAATGAACGGTCACCGTACACTTCGATAACAACTGGAACTGGTGCGCCTTTTTCCATGCCTTCTGTACGCGCGTTGAACGCTTTACAGAATTCCATGATGTTCACACCACGTTGACCTAGTGCTGGACCTACCGGTGGACTTGGGTTAGCCATACCAGCGGCAACTTGTAGCTTGATAATAGCTTCAACTTTCTTAGCCATGATAATACCTCATTTTGTGGGTCGTAGCCTCGTGCGCGCGAGGACGCGTACTCAAACGGCTTCCCATTACATTAAAAATCAGCTTTTTACCGCCAACAATACTGTTGACCTGTAA
>NZ_JBHRSD010000026.1:0-52471 GCF_042643375.1 Pseudoalteromonas fenneropenaei | reverse complement strand
AGTTAATCAGCGGCCTTTTGCAATATTTCAACTGCGATATCGCGTGTTTTTTGCGCGCAGCTTATCTGTCTTGTTCTACTTGACCAAACTCAAGTTCAACCGGGGTAGAGCGACCGAAAATTAGTACCGATACTTTTAAGCGGCTCTTTTCATAATCCACTTCTTCAACCACACCACTGAAATCGGCAAATGGACCATCAGTAACACGTACCACTTCACCTGGCTCATACATTTTAGCAGGCTTAGGTGCGTTGATATTCTCTTGTAAGCGATTAAGAATACGGTCAGCTTCTTTCTTGCTGATTGGCGCTGGGCGATCCGAAGTACCACCCACAAAGCCCATAACACGTGGTGTATTGTTCACTAAGTGCCATGACTTGTCGTTCATTTCCATTTCGACTAACACGTAGCCTGGGAAAAATTTACGCTCAGACTTGCGCTTTTGACCGGCTCGCATCTCAACAACTTCTTCGGTCGGAACTAAAATCTCACCGAAATACTCTTCCAATCCCTCGATTTTAATGTGCTCAAGAATGGTTTGCGCAACACGTTTTTCAAAACCAGAAAAAGCTTGAATAACGTACCAACGCAATTTTCTTTCTTTATTCTCTTCAGACATGGGATTAGATCTCCACTCCAGTTAAATAGCCCACAACGCGGAATAAAATGCCATCCAATCCCCACAGGATAAGTGCCATCACTACGGTTGCAATCAATACGATGAAGGTAGTGTGCATCGCTTCTTGACGCGTTGGCCATACGACTTTACGCACTTCAATACGCGCTTCTTTGGCAAACGCGATAAAAGTTTTACCTTTCTCTGTGGTAGCTGCAATACCAAGCGCGGCTGCGATTGCTACGACAACGCCTACTGCACGTACTAGCACAGAAAGATCTGCGTACATGTAGTTACCCACTACCGCGGCACTTAATAGCACCGCTGCAACTAACCATTTAACCGTGTCCATCGAGCTTGACGGGGTTTCAACATTCGTGCTCATAGCTTATTACCTTTAATACAGACACAACAACCCTGCATCAGACAGGGTAAGTCATTCAATCCAAATTTAGAAATAAGTGCTTTTTTCGGAAAAACAAACATTATTTTAGACTTGGACTATTGAATTAAGTGGCAGGGGCGGCAGGACTCGAACCCGCAACCATCGGTTTTGGAGACCGCTGTTCTACCAATTGGAACTACGCCCCTGCAAAGTGGATGCTCATTATACTGACACTCAGCGTTAAAACAAGAGCAAAACATCGCCTTGGACAAAATTCCCTGCGTTCCGCATTCACCTCAACTGAAATGTTAGTCGCGTCCCCTACAGAAGACTGAGTATCTCTGGTACTCTTTTGAAAACTCTACGAAATAATGATTGTTTTTATTGACGAAAAGACATTATTCAGTTTAATTTATGTCCCGAATTTTTACGCAAGGATGTCTGCATATGTTCAATAATCTGTTTAATCGTAAACTCTACCCTATTCTTATCACGCCATTATTAAGCCTGTTGGTCGCTTGTAATTCTACTTCATCCGGTTCTAGTACCTTCACCAAACAATCCTCGACGCCTAACGTCAATGAAGTTGCTAAACAAGCCTATGACGGTCCAAAAGCACGCATTGCTGTTGCCCGCTTTACTGATAAATCAAATAATGCTTATTGGTACAATAAAGAAATTGGCGATGGCATGGCAGATCAGCTCACTACCGCTTTATTCAATACCAATCGTTTTATCGTACTGGAGCGCCAAGCGCTAGATGCCGTGACTGCAGAACAAGATCTTGCGGCCATGGGGCGAGTAAGCCAAGACACGGCAGCAGCCTACGGTGAGATCGAAGGAGCGGAAATTGTTGTGGTCGCCTCTGTCACCGAGTTTAAAGACAATGCGTCTGGTGGCTCAGTTGGCGGCGGTGGTTGGGTTGGTAACATGATAAGCACGGTATCCGCGGGTTTCTCTGGTGCTCACATGGCTGTCGATATTCGTCTTATTGATACCCGTACCTCACGAATTTTAGCGGCGACCAACATCGAAGGGGGTACCACAGACTTCGATTTCTCAGCAGCAGCCCTTAACTTTGGCGGCTCGATTATGGGCGGCGGCTTAAGCGGTTGGTCTAACACCCCAAAAGAAAAAGCACTGCGGGAAGTAATTATTAAAGCGGTTGCTTTTCTAGAAGGTAAAGTACCTGCCAGCTATTATCGCTATGACCCAAATAATCAACCCGTGCATGGGCAGGCAAGTGTAGCAAAGGCACCAGTGGCGGCAAAAAAAGTGCAAGCTAAGCCTCAAGATGAATTTAGCGTGCCAACAGGTCGTTTAACTCGGGTAGAAAAAATGAATATTGCTATGTCACGCATTCATTTAGTTTGCCTAGGGTATTTGAAAAATAAACCTGAATACGAAGATTTCGAAGTAGATGATGTCAGCTACGATCGCCCGACGGTGGCGGCGCTACGCGCTTATCAAGGCGAGAACGGCTTTGCGGTCACAGGGCTAGCTGATAAAACAACCAAAGAGGCCTTGGATAAATCAGAATGTATTGCACAAAGCAATGCAGCTGGAATGAAATCTCTAGGTAGTTATTTCGGTGTCGACGGCAGCAACTAACCTATCCCTACATGCGGCAAAGACCTTCTTTGCCGAAAAAATCGCAGATCAGCCAGATCTGTTCAAATGGCTGTTGCGGCGGCAAATGCAGTTCACTCAGTACGTGCGCTAAATCGGCGCGATGCCAAAGTGGACTGGCATTGCGAACAACCAACCACACTCGTTCACTGTGATAACTTTTCTTGAATTTTTGTTTCAGTAAGCGCGTCAAAGCTTGGCTGAGATGGTCGCAGTCAGGCGTTTGCGCCATCGCTGCGATATCGCGCTGCATGGCAACCGATAAAGGCCGCCCTAACAGCGCCATAGCTTCGGTTTCACTTGCATAAAGATGTGCAATTTCAAGGTCTAAGCGTGTTTCGCCTAAATAGCAACTGACATCAGGTTTACTGGGTTCATTATGCCAAATATGCCGCATCGGAATGGCAAACTGCTGTTCATACAAACGCATAAACAGCTTGGCTGCGTCATGTTCAAGTTGCAGTTTTTCTTTCTCACTGTCGCGTAACAAATTCATCATGCACCTCACCCGCTGTGACAGTCGATGCTAAAGAAAAAACCTCGTTTAGTCGATGTTTGTACTACCGAATCGTGCTTAAATGTTGGTAAACATCGCGCAGTAAACTCGATGCACCAAAACGAAAATGCGTTGCGTGAAGCCAATCAGCACCCATCAAGCGTGTTGCTAGCGCTAAATAAGGTGCTGCCTCTGCCACAGTTTTTACCCCGCCCGCAGCTTTAAAGCCAACCGCTTTTTGGCATTTAATAATGCTGTTTAACATCACTTCAGCAGCCGCTAAAGTAGCATTAACCGGTACTTTACCTGTACTGGTTTTAATAAAGTCTGCCCCCGCCAAAATCGCGATTTCGCTCGCTTGTGCAATCAAAGCAGGCGTTTGCAGCTCACCACTTTCTATAATGACTTTCAGTTTAACTGCATCACCACAGAGCTGTTTACTCGATTTAATGTATTGCCACGGGGTATCCGCATCATCCGCTAGGAGCTGTTGATAAGGCATGACTAAATCAATTTCATCGGCGCCATCAGCAATCGCAGCTCGCGTTTCTTCAAGCACTTTTTGCAACGCAAGATTCCCGTGCGGGAAATTTGTTACAGTTGCTACTTTGATAGTAGTCCAATCACGCGCCCGTAATTCTTGCTTACACAAAGCAACAAAGCGTGGATAAACACATACCGCGGCCGGTAAGCCTAGCTCAGGCTGAATACTGTCTAACATGGCCTTAATCGAATGCTCAGTGTCATCGCTATTGAGCGAGGTTAAATCCATTAAGCTTAGTGCTTGTCGGGCCACTGCCGTTAAGTCACTCATCATCTCAAATCCTACAAAGATTAAACTCTGTTCAGTAAAAAATATCTTGCCACTTTGCCACAGGACAAATGTCCGTAAAGCAATATTCTCGCTGCTTATTTAAGCGTTTAAGCGAGAATAAACGCTTTGCGTATGTCCACTTTACTTGACGTTGCCGGTACGCGACAAATAAGCAGATCCCCATCAGCCTAGGCCTACTATATAATTGGGATGAGGAGACACAGTCTCCATCGCAGCAACGACAAGTAAGAAAGGCATATCTCATAACCAAACCCTCTAAGCTGAGTTTAGCTCGCCCTATGTATCAAGTGCTTGTATTTATGCTGTTCTGGCCAATAAATTTGGTTTTTATAACTTTTAGATATATGGAGGCTATTTTTATTATTTTTTTGTCGAAATGCCTCACTATATCCTGCAAACCTGAAATATAAGCACCATTGTGATGTTCGAGGAAAGCCAAGTGCAGTACTTACCTATCTTTACCAAGTTAGAGAATAAACCTGTCGTCGTTATCGGCGGTGGCGAGGTAGCACTGCGCAAATGTCGCGCGTTGTTGAAGGCTAAGGCGCAATTGACCGTCGTCGCATTGCATTTTCACCCAGATTTCTATCAGTTTGATAGCGCACAAGTCACTCTGCTTGAGGCAGAGTTCAACCCAACGCAATTGACAGGTGCCATGTTAGTGATAGCAGCAACCGACAATGAAGACGTCAATCAAGCCGTGTTCGCTGCTGCAGAAGCCCAACATATTTTTGTTAATGTGGTCGATGATCAGCCGCGCTGCTCGTTTATTTTCCCCTCTATTGTTGACCGCTCACCTGTCACGATTGCCATTTCAAGTGCAGGTACAGCACCTGTGCTAGCACGCCGCTTACGGGAAAAACTAGAGACTTTGATCCCACAACATATTGGTCCATTAGCCGAGTTGGTGGGTACGTTTCGCGACAAAGTCAAAGCACGCTTTAGCAATCTCGCAGACCGCCGCCAGTTTTGGGAACAAGTATTTGACTCTACCGTGGTCAGTGATGTGCAACGCGGCGATCAAGTCGCCGCTACGCAGCAACTCGAAGCATTACTTGATGCTCAACCTGAGCCTCAAGGCGAAGTGTATATTGTTGGCGCAGGCCCTGGCGACCCAGAATTATTGACCTTAAAAGCACTGCAGTTAATGCAACAAGCGGATGTGGTGGTATACGACTACTTGGTTTCTGACGAAATTATGGAGTTAGTGCGTCGTGATGCAGAACTTATTTGTGTTGGTAAACGCATGGGCGACCACAGTGTGGCACAGGAAGACACCAATAACTTGTTAGTAAAGCTTGCCCAGCAAGGCAAGAAAGTGTGCCGCATTAAAGGTGGTGACCCGTTTATTTACGGTCGTGGCGGTGAAGAAGTTCAAGAGTTAGCGCGTCATCAAGTGCGCTATCAGATAGTGCCGGGCATTACCGCTGCTGCAGGCTGTAGCGCTTATGCAGGGATTCCACTTACCCATCGTGATCACGCACAAGCTATCCAGTTTGTGACTGGACACTGTAAAAAAGACGGACAAGATTTAGATTGGCAGTCATTAGCTAAACCAAATCAAACCTTAGCTGTGTATATGGGGGTAGTGAAGTCGCCGTATATTCAAGCACAGTTATTAGCGCATGGCCGCGGTGCAGACACGCCAGTCGCGATAGTAGAAAATGGTACACGCGCCAATCAACGTGTAGTCAGCACTAGGCTCAACGAATTAGCAAGCACTATAGAAGCGCATCAGATCCAATCACCCGCTTTGCTGATTATCGGTGAAGTGGCAGCGCTGCATAAAGAATTAGCCTGGTTTGGCAATACCGCGCAAACCGCCAGTTTTGCCCAGGCGCTCACCACGGTCAGCCATGCTGACACGAGTGTGGCATAGTTAAATTTAAACAGTTTGAAGTAGGACGACGAACATGGCTTTAACGCATCTTCAGCAACTCGAAGCTGAAAGTATCAGAATTATCCGTGAAGTCGCCGCTGAGTTCGAAAACCCAGTCATGCTCTACTCGATTGGTAAAGACTCGTCGGTGTTACTGCACTTGGCACGTAAGGCTTTTTACCCAGGTAAAATTCCTTTCCCATTATTACACGTGGACACTGACTGGAAATTCCGCGAAATGATCGAGTTTCGTGACCGTCTTGCCAAAGAATATGGTTTTGACTTGTTGGTTCATAAAAACCCTGAAGGTATGGCAATGGGCATCAGCCCGTTTGTGCATGGCTCAGCGAAACATACCGACGTCATGAAAACCCAAGGTTTGAAACAAGCCTTAGATAAATACGGCTTTGACGCTGCGTTTGGTGGGGCGCGCCGTGACGAGGAAAAATCCCGTGCTAAAGAGCGTGTTTACTCATTCCGTGATAAACACCATCGCTGGGACCCAAAGAACCAACGTCCAGAACTATGGAACAACTACAACAGCCAAATCAATCCGGGTGAAAGCATTCGGGTGTTCCCGTTGTCGAACTGGACTGAGTTAGATGTGTGGCAATACATCTACCAAGAAGGCATTGAAATCGTGCCACTGTACTTGTCCAAACCGCGCCCTGTGGTACGACGTAACGGTACTTTGATCATGGTTGATGATGACCGTATGCCACTTGAAGAAGGCGAAGTACCAGAAATGAAGTCAGTGCGTTTTCGCACGCTTGGCTGTTATCCGTTAACGGGTGCAGTAGAATCAACCGCTGATACGTTAACTGGAATTATCGAAGAAATGCTATTGTCGACCTCATCAGAGCGTGAAGGTCGGGTGATTGACCACGATTCAGCTGGGTCAATGGAAAAGAAAAAACGTGAGGGGTACTTCTAAATGTCAACCGCGAATGAAGTCAAAGAACTGGGTATTGAAGCCTATTTATCGCGTCAACAAAGCAAAAGCCTGTTGCGGATGATGACCTGTGGTAGCGTTGACGATGGTAAATCTACCCTGATCGGTCGTTTACTCCATGACAGCCACCAAATCTATGAAGATCAGCTGGCCGCGCTGCATCGTGACAATGAGAAAGTGGGTAACGCCGGCGATGAACTGGATTTAGCCTTACTCGTTGACGGCCTACAAGCCGAGCGTGAGCAAGGGATCACCATTGACGTAGCGTACCGTTATTTCTCAACTGCCAAACGCAAATTTATTATTGCTGACACCCCAGGTCATGAGCAATACACGCGCAATATGGTGACCGGTGCGTCAACCTCAGATTTAGCGATTATTCTTGTTGATGCGCGCTATGGTGTGCAAGTACAAACCAAGCGTCACAGCTTTATCTGTGATTCTTTGGGGATTGCGCAATTTGTGGTGGCTATCAATAAAATGGATATCGTAGGTTTTGATGAAGCGGTATTTAACCGCATCAAAGCCGAGTACCTGAAATTTGCTGAGCAACTCAATGTAAAAGACATTAAGTTTGTGCCTATTTCTGCTTTGAAAGGCGATAACGTGGTGAGCCGCTCGGCACACATGCCTTGGTACAACGAGCAACCGCTGTTAGAACTACTGGAAGATTCTCCAGCAGCAGAAGCAAATCATAGCTTTGAAGCGCGCTTCCCTGTGCAGTACGTGCTCCGTCCAAACCTAGATTTTCGTGGTTTCCAAGGCACCTTAAGCTCAGGTACGCTGGCCGCTGGCCAAGCCATCAAGGTGTTACCTTCAGGTAAACGCTCTACCATCAAAGAATTAGTTACCTTTGATGGTAATCTAGCAACGGCCGAAGCGGGCCAAGCCTTTACCATTACCCTGAACGATGAAATCGATATCAGCCGTGGCGATGTGATTGTGCCTGCTGAATCGAGCGCAGAAGTCAGCAACCAAGTCCAAGCTAAATTAGTGTGGATGCACGACGCGCCATTGGTATTAGGTAAAACCTATAACTTTAAGCTCGCCAGCAAGCGCACTTCGGCAATTGTGAAAAGCATTGATTACACCATCGACGTCAACACGCTTGCTCATGGCAGCGCAGACAATCTGCAATTGAATGAAATCGCGATTGTGACGCTGGAATTAACTGAAACTATCGTGGCTGATCTGTACCGCAACAATCGTGAAATGGGTGCATTCATCCTTATCGACAGACTCTCCAACCTCACCGTTGGAGCTGGCATGATTGAAGCAATTGCCACCACTCAGTCGCAACCACGTAGTCAGTTCAGTGAGTTTGAAGTGGAATTCAATGCTCTGGTTCGCAAGCACTTCCCGCATTGGCAAGCGCTTGATATCAGTAAGTTATAAGCGCATTAGTCGCTAAGGAAGTTTTACACTATGTATGATCAGCTCGTTTTGTCAGGCATTATGGTGGTATTGGTGGGGTGCCTATTTGGCACTCGCCTTAATCCGGCTTGGTTATTTGTCGGCGCCATCTGTACTGCATATCTGGCTGGTCTGATTTCACTGGAAAACATGCTTAGCAATTATGCTAATCCGTCCTTGATCACCTTAGTATTGTTGATCTTGGTATCTATTGCGGTGGAAAAAACCACCCTAATTCAATACCTCGCGCGCAGCCTCGCCAATGGCAGCCTGAATCGCTCGGTCTTGAAGCTGGGTGTTTCCACTGCATTTTTGTCTTCTTTTACCAATAATACCGCGGTCGTCGCATCGCTTATCAGCGCCGTCAAAGACAGTCAAACGCACAGCCCGTCTAAGCTGCTATTGCCACTGTCTTACACCGCCATTCTGGGTGGCACCCTGACACTCATCGGCACCTCGACGAATCTTATCGTTAACGGTTTTGCGGTTGAGGCAGGTATGGCGCCATTAGGCTTTTTCGATTTTACCTTAGTCGGCTTAGGTGCGTTGCTGGTTGGTTTAATCACCATTATGGTGATGCTCAAATACTTGCCCGACAATGGCAAAAAGAACCAAGAAGTGGTGCCTTTCTACCTTGAAGGGAAAGTCCAAGCAGATTCAAAGCTTATTGGCCGTACCGTGGAAGAAAATGGCCTGCGGGATTTAAAAGCGCTGTTTTTAGCGGAAATCATTCGTGGTGAACGCCGTATTTGTGCCGTCACACCGCAGCAAGAGATCCTAGAAGGCGATGTGCTGTTGTTTGTCGGTGATATTCATTCCGTGCCACTATTGCAGCGCTTTGATGGCCTCAAGGTAGTCCACGACAAACACGAAAAAGACGTCAATCATCTGGTTGAGGTGGTGATCAGTCAGTCGTCGAAGTTTCTTGGTAAAACCGTTAAAGAAGTACGTTTTCGTGAGCAATTTCATGCCGCGGTGATCGCTATCCGCCGCGGTCATGACCGTTTGCAAGGTGGCCTTGGTCACGTGCAGCTGCAAGCCGGCGACTCGTTAATTCTAGCGCCCAGTGAACAGTTTTATGAGTTACCAAACCTTAAACGCGAGTTTGTGTATATTTCTGGCTTAGACCTCCAAACTCATTTGGCACCAAAACAGTCAAATATGGTGATGGCGGGTTTTGTTGCCGTATTGGCGTTCAGTGTGTTTGATCTTGTGCCTATGGTAAAAGGCCTAATGGTACTGTTATTAGCGCTGTGTTTAAGTGGCGCAATTAAAGTGAATGAGATGAAGCGCCGCTTTCCAGTCGATTTGGTCGCCATTGTGGGTAGTGCCATTGGTTTGGCAAAACTGATGATAGATACTGGCCTTGCAGCGCAGATCTCCGCCGGTTTATTTGCCGTACTTGGTGATTTTGGCCCGTATGGTGCTTTTATCGCGATTTTTTTGATGACCGTATTATTTACCGAGCTTATCACCAACAATGCCGCAGCGGCGCTGTCATTTCCAGTTGCTTACGCTCTAGCGGTCGGTTTTGGCGTGAATCCACTGCCGTTTGTAATGGCGGTGGCGTTTGGTGCCTCAGCGAGTTTTATTTCGCCATTCGGTTATCAAACCAATTTAATGGTGTATAGCGCGGGTAATTATCGCGTGCGTGATTATGTTGCAATGGGGCTACCTTTGTCTGTGGTTTATTGCATCACAGTACTGACTTTGATCCCTATGGTCTTTCCGTTTTAATGAGTGAATCAGTTAATGGATGAAAACATTGTTTGGCATAACTATGCCGTTTCTAAAACATCCCGCAGTGAGCAAAAGCGCCACAAGCCTTGTATTTTATGGTTTACTGGTTACTCAGGCTCCGGCAAAAGCACAGTCGCTGGCGCATTAGAAAGTGCGCTGCAGCAATTAGGCGTGCACACTTACTTGCTTGACGGTGACAATGTGCGCCACGGTTTGTGCCGTGATTTAGGCTTTAGCGATGCCGACCGAGTGGAGAATATCCGCCGCGTTGGTGAAGTGGCCAAGCTCATGGTTGATGCGGGCTTAGTGGTATTAACGGCGTTTATTTCCCCCTTCCAAGCAGAACGTGATATGGTTAGGGCGTTAGTTGGCGACGGCGAATTTATCGAAGTGTTCCTTGATACCCCTTTGGATGTGTGTGAAGCGCGTGACCCTAAAGGTCTCTATAAAAAGGCCAGAGCGGGCGAAATCAAACACTTTACTGGCATAGACTCAAGCTACGAGCCACCGCTTGCGCCAGAAGTGCGTATCGACACCAGCCGCGGTCAACTCAACGATTCAATCCAAACGTTACTGAGTTATTTGAAAGAGCACAACATCATAGGATAAGCCATGAACCAAACGGAGCTGCTTGAGGAGATCTTGCATCTTGCCCGCGATGCCGGCAAAGCCATCATGACCATTTACGCCAAAGACTTTACGGTCGAATACAAAGACGATAACAGTCCTGTCACCGATGCCGATTTGGCCGCTCATCGCATCATTGCCGCCAAGCTCGCCGAGTTGACTCCAGAGATCCCTGTGCTCAGCGAAGAAAATGCCTCAATTAGTTGGCAAGAGCGACAACAATGGCAGCGCTATTGGTTAGTTGACCCAATTGATGGCACCAAAGAATTTATCAAGAAAAATGGCGAGTTTACCGTCAATATCGCGCTAATCAAAAACGGCGAACCTGTGCTTGGCGTAGTACATGCCCCCGCACTTAATGTCAGCTACTTAGCCGCCGAAGCGATAGGTGCGTTTCGTGAATGTGGTGAAGCACGCATTGAACTTAAAGTCACTAAAGTGCCAAATCAAGGCACTATTAAGGTGGTTGGCTCGCGCTCGCATCCTTCACCTGACTTAGCAGATTACCTCAGTCAATTTGAAGACGTCGACATGGTGCCAAAAGGCAGTTCGCTCAAGCTGTGTTTAGTCGCAGAAGGTGCTGCGGATGTGTATCCACGGCTTGGCCCCACCAGTGAATGGGATACTGCCGCAGGCCATGCCGTCGCAGCTATTGCTGGTGCACGTGTAAGCCAATTAGATGGCACACCACTGCGCTACAATCAAAAAGACAGCTATTTGAATCCGTATTTTGTAGTCTCGCGATTGGAATCTTAAGCTAGGCTTGGTGCAGGGATTAAAGATTGGAGCGGGTGATGGGAATCGAACCCACGTCTAAAGCTTGGGAAGCTCTCATTCTACCATTGAACTACACCCGCAATACTCACCAACTTAGCTGGTTGGTGAGTTCTAAGTTACTGAGATAAAAATAGTTTGTCAATTACTCCAGAGGATAATATTGGCACTCTGGATGATATTGATTACCTTCAAACCACCAATACACGTTTCATCTACTGAATCCTCCCCTCCTTATCTGAAAAACACCACCGCAGTAATACCAGCCCCTTCCTTGTATCTCAAAATTATTACCCTAGCCATCTAAGCGCACACCTATCGCGCAGCGATAACCAGAGCAAAGGTAAATAACCTCAGCTTCGCATAAGTAATGCGTTTCTAGGTGCTATTTTTACTGACTTCTGCGTTATTTTGAAGCGAAATAGCTCGCTATTCCAGCTCCAAAATGCCTTGAATTCAGACAAAAATATCAAGCTAGAAATATAAAAGATTGCTAAGTTATTGTTTTATTAAGTTTTGCACTATTTCTTATACAAACCTGAGGTTAAATAAGTACCTCCCTGAATACGCCGCCAGCCCAGTAAAACTGTCAATTTATAACAAAGATAAAATTAATTTAAATATCTTTACATAAAGATACTTGACACAAACAGATATTCGCAATATCTTTACATCAAGACAAAACATCCTCCACGAATTGCACGGTGCAATAAACAGTGAAGATTTGTTCGCCTTGGTGTGAGTTGAGTTCATCCAATGCATAAGGACATTTCTTGAACAAGGACGTTCTTACTAGGTAGTGGAAAATTAACTTTAAAATCTAAAAGGAGCTTTACCATGAAAAACATCATTCAAGTAGCAGGTATTATCGATACAAAAGAAGCGCAGCTAGTACTAGATAGCGGCATCGACTGGCTCGGTTTTCCACTGCGTTTACCTTCTGGAAAAGATGACATTACTGAGTCTGAAGCCATCAACATCATCAAGCAGCTAACACCAAATCAAGCGGGTGTATTAATCAGCTACATGCTTGAAGCTGATGAAGTAAGCACATTTTGTAGTCAACTAGGGGTAAAAGCTGTACAGCTACATGGTGATATCACGACCAAGGAGTTGGCAAAACTACGCGCAATGCGCCCGGATTTGTTCATCCTAAAAAGTCTAGTAGTGAAAGAAGATAACGCCGAAGAGCTATTAAGCTTGGTGGACGAAGTAGCAGAATATGTCGACATGTTCATCACTGATACTTTTGACCCAAGAACTGGTGCCAAAGGCGCAACTGGTTTAACTCATAACTGGGAAGTCAGTGCCGAACTGGTACGTCGTTCACCTAAACCACTCATGATGGCTGGCGGCTTGAATCCAGACAATGTCGCAGAAGCAATTCGCCAAGTGCGTCCCGCAGCAATCGACGCGCATACCGGCCTTGAAGGCGCGGATGGTCGCAAAGATCCAGCCAAAATCGCTAAATTTATCGCTGAGGCAGAAAAAGCCTTTGCCGAAATTACTGCTTAACTGACCTGAGCCAAGCCGATGCTTGGCTACCTCAAGGAGAGAATCATGTCTAATAATTCTGCGGCTCTGTCATTCGATTTGAATGTGAGTCAGGCTTTTAACACTGTTGTAGAGCTTGAACAAACCAATCGCTTAAAATCGTTACATGCCAAAATGCGCGATAAAACAGCGACAAAAAGTCAGTTCATCTTCCACGCTGACCAAGTTTTTCGTTTGTTAATCGAAAAAAGCTTCGAGCTACTGCCGTTTGATGATTTGTCAGTCACGACACCGGTAGGCGCGATTTATCGAGGCAAACAACTCGCAAACCCACTTTGTGCGGTTTCGGTGGTACGCGCGGGTGAAAGTATGGAAAACGAACTTCGCCATATTGATTTGAAAATTCCCATTGGGAAAATTCTTATTCAACGTAATCCCTTGACCAAACAACCGAAACTTTACTATTCAAAGTTGCCAGACGACATTGCCGATTGTCACGTCTTGGTGTTTGAGCCTATGTTGGCCACTGGTGGTTCTGCAGCATGCGCTATTCAAGTACTACTGGACGCCGGCGTGCTGGAAGAGCGGATCATTTTGGTCAATTTACTCTGTTCACCGCCAGGTATCGAATACCTCTGCACGCGCTTTCCACGCTTACAAATAGTGACGTCCTCCATTGAACAGCGCTTAAATGAGCACGCATTTATGCTGCCGGGCATTGGGGATTTTGGTGACCGTTATTTTGGCACAACAGATAAGGGGGCAACATGAGCAATCGAGCATTGCTCTTTTGGATGATGGTGGCGAGTCTCGCCCCTATCATCTGGGGGAGTACCTACATAGTTACAACTCAATTACTGGTTGAAAACAAGCCCCTAGTTGCCTCCATGCTACGCGCACTGCCTGCTGGGATCCTATTACTCTTATTTTCTCGTCAACTACCCTCCGGGATCTGGTGGTTTAGAGCCATTGTCCTTGGTGTTTTAAACATTGGTGGCTTTTTTTACTGTCTTTTTTACGCAGCTTACCTGTTACCCGGTGGAGTTGCCGCATTAGTCATGTCATGCCAACCAATCATAGTAATGTTGCTCGGCACCTTAGTACTTAACAACAAACTTTTACCTCGCCAGTTTATTGCATGCGTAGTCGCTGCCATTGGCGTCGCTTTATTAGTTATCAAACCTCATAGCTCGTTGAGTTTCCCTGGTATTATCGCGGGACTTAGCGGTGCCGCGTTGATGGCTACCGGTATCGTTTTCACCAAAAAGTGGGGAAAACCACAAGATGTTTCACTGCCCACGTTTACTGGCTGGCAATTGGTCGTCGGTGGGCTATTTTTATTGCCGTTTGCGCTCTTACAAGAAGGTATGCCAACCCATTTCACAATTAAAAATATAATTGGTTACAGCTACTTAAGTTTAGTAGGCGCATTACTAGCGTATGTTTTATGGTTCAAAGCGATTGAAAAACTACCCGTTGTCACTGTGTCGTTTATTTCCTTCGCCAGCCCAATCGCAGCAACATTATTGGGCTACCTGATTTTGGATGAAAAACTAAATGCACTACAGCTACTTGGGGCTGGGGTGATTATTTTCGCCATCATTATTTCACAGCAACAGCTTTTAAAACGCTCCACAACCACTCAACCAGACGCATTGAGTTCCGCTAAAAATTAAGGATAAACTTTATGAACAAGCTATTTCAACCCGTCAGCTATGGCAACATTATCAGCAGCAACCGTTTCGTGATGGCACCTATGAGCCGCAACCGCGCCACCGAAGATGGCTGCGCAACGGCCATGATGGCGACTTATTATGGCCAACGAGCCAGTGCTGGTCTGATTATTTCTGAAGGCATACAACCCAATCAAGTCGGCCAAGGTTTTATGAACTCACCGGGTTTACATAACCCAGCTCAAGCACAAAGTTGGCGCCGCGTGACACAAGCAGTGCACCATCAAGGTGGCAAAATCGTAGCGCAGCTAATGCATGCTGGACGCATTGGCCACCCATCACTTTATCCCAGCGCTCACCAATCACTTGCACCATCGGCCATTGCTGCAAAAGGAGAAGCTTATACAAGTATGGGACCACAGCCTTACCCCACACCCAAAGCGATGACCAAACAAGATATCATCGACACCGTTAAAGACTTTGCCCAAAGTGCTCAATACGCGATCGCGGCAGGTTTTGACGGAATTGAAATTCATGCAGGCAATGGCTTTTTACTGCATCAATTTATGGCTACCAATTGTAATAGTCGCGATGACGAATATGGCGGCTCAATAGATAACCGCTTACGCCTAACGCGCGAGGTGATAGCTGCGGTATGCGAAGCAATAGGTGCTGCTAGAGTGGGTGTGCGGATCTCGCCCGAAAACAGCTACAACGACATCGCAGAAACCGATAGTGCTGCATTGTACGAAGCGCTGGTGAATAGCTTGCCTAAAAATCTGGCTTACTTACATATTATGGAAGCGGCAAATCGCCCCCAAACCGAAATCATTCGTGCCCTGTGGCAAGGCAGTTTAATTCTCAATCCACATAAAAGTTGGCAGGATGGCCCTGTCAGTCCCACTGTTGCCGAGCAAGTACTTGCAGCTGAACTCTGCGATGGTGTTGCATTTGGTGCATTATTTGTTGCCAACCCTGATCTCGTGGAACGGGTACGCATCGGCGCCGAATTTAATGAGTTGGATAGTAGCAAATTCTATGGTGGTGATGAGGATGGCTACACCACATACCCGAACCTGCAACAAACAGCAGCGCTCGCTTAGCATAAACCTCTGACTACTCTCCTACCACATATGATCAAGGCAAGTTGTTACTTGTCTTGGTCATACATCGCCTTATGTAACCTTTATACAACTCGTTTCTACTCCCTCATTAAGGTACAATCCTTCACGAATTTGAAATAAATCAATTAACGTCCTTGACCTCAGCTTAACTTGAGGTTTTAGAGTGAACTGGAGAATTAAAAGGATGATACGAATGACGACCCAACTTTATCTGGATTCACTACAACTCACTCAACACCATAACTCAGTTGCACAATTAAATGAGATCATTGCAAAACACTTAGCCACCTACAGCTTCTCAAGTATCAATGCCATGAAAGCGGATATTCTATCTCTCGATCCTGAGGCACTAATTGAGCGCTTGGTACTCAAAAAACAAGGTGGCTATTGCTTTGAACAAAACAAGCTCGCCTACTTGGCGTTGCAATCTCTCGGTTATAACGTCACCCCGTTATTAGCGCGCGTCAAGCTTAACAACAACCCAAGTAATGCCAGAACGCACCGCCTAACTATGGTCGAACTCGCAGGTGAACGTTACCTATTTGACGTCGGTTTTGGTTCTAAATGTCCTGCTGGTCTGATCCCTATTTCACAAAGCGGCATGGTCACTCTCAACACCCATCAATACAAAGTTACTGTGACTGAGCAAAACGTTGAAGTCGCATTAGTTGAGCCGGAATTACTCGTGCTTTATAGCGCTGATTTTATTGAAATACTTGAAAGTGATTGTAATGTTGCACATTTTTATAGCCACCAGCATCCCGACTCTGGTTTTGTCCAGCATCTCGTCTTGTCGCGTCGTTTGCTTGGTAAGTGTTACACCTTACGTAACTTGCTGTTTAAAGAACAAGTATTTTCACCCCAGCTGAGCCATGAGCGGATACTGCAAAGCGGTGAGGAATTACGCACTGTGATCCGTGATATATTTAACATCACCATCACCAGTGATGACGCTGAACGTCTGTTTGAGCGTGCTAAACGTAATATGCGCTAACACCCAAAGGCCGCTATTTTGGCGGCCTTTGCCATTCATACTTTACTGCCTTTGCCACGTTATAGCCTTCATCACAAGATGTCGCCCACAACGTCCATCCTGCAATTAACAAGCAAAAGTAAAAAGCGTTAAGAAGGTCGCTTTGCACGAACCCCGCAAAAGGGCTTTGGTTAAGGTTAAGGTTAATCTTACACTTAACCGTCACTTCTAGAATGAGCGCAAACAAAGTTACACCTACTAGGGCAAAACAACAGCAGATGATAGGTTCTCCCTCAATAACTTACCTATACACATGATTTAATATAGATTTCAGATAATGCCTAAATGATGATAACCAGCATCTGAAGAAGGGAGTTTAGGGCTGACAATAAAAAATGGCCAACACTAGGTTGGCCATCACAATAAGGTTAATACTTGTTTATGCTAGCGCGACATTCTGGCTGTGAGGCTGTGTACTCTCGCTTTCGCGTTTGCTGGCAAGCCACACGTAAAAGGCAGGTAACACAAACAGCGTAAACAATGTACCAATCGCCATACCTGCAACTAAGATAATACCAATGCTATTACGCGCTTCGGCTCCTGCCCCACTGACTAGCATTAACGGAAAGTGACCTAGCACAGTCGCCGCAGTTGTCATTAATATCGGGCGTAAGCGCGTCGCAGCAGATTCAACCACAGCTTCTAAACGTGTCATATTTTCTTGCTGCAAATGATTGGCGAATTCCACAATTAAAATACCATTTTTTGCTATCAAGCCGATTAAGGTAATTAGCCCAATCTGCGAATAGATGTTCATGGTTGTAAATTCAAGATACGACAGCATTAGCGCTCCGCTCATCGCAAGTGGCACGCTGCCCACCAATACCACCAAAGGGTCGCGGAAGCTGTTAAACTGCAAGCTCAATAACATGTAGACAATCATTAAAGACACCGCCATCACCGTCAACAAGCTATTGCCTTGGGTTCTTAACTGACGTGATTCACCTGCGTAATCCACTGAATAACTAGGCGGTAGTAGTTCTTTCGCAGCGTTTTCAAGTGCTGTTAATGCAGCTTCTTTAGTGCTGTTGGGTAATACCCCACCAAAAATCCGAAATGCATTTTGCTGCCCAAAGCTACTCAATTGACGTGGTACAGTTTGCCATTTAATCGTCGCAATGGAAGACAACATGATGCTGCTGCTGCCGTCCGGGCCTTTAATAGGTAAACTTAGCAAACGCGAGGGATCCGATTTAATGTTTTGATTCACAACTGGAATAACTTGATAAGCTTTACCATCTGCGTCAAAGCGATTGACATAGTTGTTCGATAGCAACACGCTCAATTGCTTACTGACATAAGCCAAGTCCATATCCAAGTCGGCTATCTTATCGCGCTCAAGTTGAATTTCAATTTGCGGTAAGTCAATTTTCAGGTCGGTATCTGCATATAAGAAATGGCCCGACGCAAATGCCTTACCTATAAGTTGATCTGCATATGCTTTCATTTCCTCATACGGTGCAGATGAACGTACCACCATTTCTACGTCAAATTGACCAGCGGTAGGCAATGGCGCAGGTAAAATCGGCAATGGATTGATCCCCGGTGATTGTGATAAACGTCCGTACACCTCAGGCAAAATCGATTTGGTGGTATAATCGCGCTCACTCGCACTCACAAATTCCACACCACCAAACGCTGAGTTAGTGAAAATGTTTTGCCACATTTGCGTGGTGCCAGGAATTGCCAATAGTCTATCCACCATTGGACGAATATGTTGCTCGTTATAGGCTAACGACGATTCTGGTGGCGATTGTACCAACACGAAAATACTACTTTGATCTTCAACCGGTGCCAGTTCTTTTTGCGACCCCTGATAAAACGGAATAACCAATACACTTAAGGCAAGGGCAACAAAAATAACTTGTTGACGATAGTTGAGCGACTTTAACAACCAACGTTGATAATGATTTTTAAGCGTATCAAAGGCATCATTAACACGACGCGTGAGCGAATTTTCTTTGCCCCCTTCCGGTACTACATAAGCACTCATAATCGGAGATAATGTCAGTGCAACAACACCAGATAAAATCACTGTGAGCGCTAAGGTAAATGCAAACTCTTTAAATAATACGCCTGTTAATCCTGACAAAAACCCGATTGGTAAGTACACCATAGCTAAGGTCAATGTCATCGCCACGATAGGTTTAAACAATTGTTGAGCACTGATCAGTGCGGCGTTAATGCGGTTTTCTCCGTTACGAATGTGTCTAGCCACGTTTTCCACCACTACAATGGCATCATCAACGACCAACCCCACAGATAATACTATCGCTAATACCGTCAATAGATTTAGGGAGAAGCCCACCATATACATGGCAGCTATTGCGCCTAAGATAGATATAGGGATAGTGATCAATGGCACCGCAGCGCTGCGAAATGACCCCATCATAAACAGTACCACCACCCCAACTAGCACGACTGTTTCTATCAAAGTAGTGAAAATCTCATTGAGTGCATCACGCATATACAAAGTGCCATCGTAGGCATAATTAATACGCAGTCCATCTGGCAAAGTTTGGTTGATCTCATCTGTCATGGCATAAAGTGCATCCCCTACCGCGATTTCGTTAGCGCCAGGCAGAGGCCACACTGAAATATACACGGTGTCGTGCTGATCTAAGCGCGCGGATACTTGCGGCTGCTCAGAGCCAAGTTCAACTTTGGCGATATCCCGCAGGTAAAGTGTTTCATTATTAAACTGACGAACTACCAACTGTTCAAATTCAGCAACATTCTTAAGTTGAGTGTTAGCAACTAAGTCGATACGCTGCTTATTGGTTTCAGTAAATCCTAGCGTTGCGATAGTGTTGTTGGCACGTAGCGCTGCAAACACTTCGTCAGCGCTGATATTAAAGGCATCTAAGCGTTCAGAGTCTAAGTAAACACGCATCGCAGGCGTGCGACTGCCTTCAATATCGACTTTTTGCACCCCCTCAATACCTGTGAGGATAGGCGTAACTTGACGCGACAAATAGTCAGTGAGTTGTGTCAGCGGCACATTACGATGTTCAATATTGAGATAAAATAATGCATGGGGGCGGTCTGCGCGCGTCACATTGACGGTTGGATCTTCCGCTTCACTAGGTAGCAAATGCTTAACTTGACCCAAACGCGCCGTGAGCTCAGCTAACACTCGTGTACTATCTTCATTGAGCTTTAAATATGCCGTGACCGTACTTGTACCCGCTTTACTTACTGCATCAACATAATCAACACCGGGAACGGTCGCGGCAACCCGCTCAATAGGTTCAGTAATAAAGCCTTTCACCACATGTGCTGACGCACCAACATATTGGGTTTGAATGACCAAAGAAGCACTTTCAATTTTTGGAAATTGCAACACGGCAATTTTCGCTACTGACCATAAACCCGCGAGGCAAATCATCACAGATAGTACTATGGGTAAGGTAGGTTGAGTAACAAAGCGATCCATCCAATGCTGTTGTTTCATAGCGCTTGCTCCCCTATGGACTGAACTTGACTAGCCACGGTAACAGGTTCAGCATCACTCACAAAAGTTTTCAAACCTTGGCGTAACTTAAATGCCCCACTCCCAGCGATTAACATCCCCTCAGAGATACCAGATAGCACAAGCACTTGGTCGCCAATTCGCTCCCCTAGTGTCACTGGCAGGCGGACCGCCCGAAGCGTATTATGTTCATCCGCTTCAAGTGCATACACAAAATCACCTAAAGGGTCTTTGATAACTGCCAGATGTGATACCGAAAATACTGACTCTGCAGCGCCGACTGGCACGCGCACTTTGACCAGCTGATTAATCGCCAAATTAGCGTTATCGACTGTAGCGCGATAACTAAGTTGACGCGTTTGCTTCGATACTTCAGCAGCAACACTGACTATTTCTCCTGTTATCGCCTGCTGAGATGAGCCTATATTGAGGACTTCAATTGCCGTCTCTTTGCCAAGCACGGGATAAGATTGCGGTAGGGCGAAATCTATCCAAACTTCGCTTGCCACCCCAATCAATTGAGTAATGTTGGTATTTGCAGGCAAGAACTGCCCCAATTGCAAATTGTGGATGCCAACTTGGCCAGTAAAAGGCGCCCGTAAGATTTTCTTGTCTATCTGTACTTGCAACAGCTCAACTTGAGCTGCAAATTGCGCCTGTTGCGCTTGCGCTTCTTCAAGCTGCTGGGCACTTAATTTTTCGCTGGCATGGAGCTGCGTAAAGCGTTGTACACGATTTATTTGTTGACTCAGATTGGCTTTCGCGGCTTTTAGTTGCGCCAATTCTTCTGCATGGTCAATTTCCAGCAAAATGTCGCCCTGGGTGACCATTTCACCAGAATGCATGGCAATTTTACTGATTTTTCCAGCTAACTCATTAACTAACGCTAATGATTGCGGTGCGGTAACCACCCCACTGACTTCTAGATAGGACTGATGCAAACTGCGCTCAGCAGGAAACGCATCGACTAATGCAGCTTGCTCACCGTGTTGACCATTTCTAGCTTCAACTATATGGCTTTTCAGTACCAAACTCCCAACCCCTAACGTGGCGACGGTTGCTACTGCGAATGTCCAAGGTAAATATCTCATAATGAATTCCTTTTAAAACTATCGTTGAATGTTGATTTATACCCTTACCACTTGAAGTCATCTCAGTGGCAACCATCCTTGGTTTCACATACCTGCTGTCAGGTTTCCAACGAGCCGTGCTCACTATTTGGGTATAAACAAAGGCAAATGTTTATTTATGTAAAGTATCTTTATATAAAGATACTTTAGCAAAAAAATTTGTCAATGCTGTACTCGTGAAATATGTTCACGTTGTTCGTTCACACACCCGATGTGGTTACTGCGAGCATGCGCTACCGCAAGCCAACCTGCGGTTCTGGCAGTATTAATAAGTACCGCCTGATTGGCTGCCGCAGAGCGTCCAAACGTCACTCTATCAATGGCTTTCATAATAAACTTAGTCACTGCATTACCGCTCACGCCTTGATCCAGTGCAGCCGCATTCGCCTCGGCAATCGCCGCACTCACTTCCTGACTATCGATTGCATCTTCTTCTTTGGTTGGTGTGCAAATAAGCACAGAGCGCTGCGGGTCAAGTTGCCATTGCAGATTGATCACTTCAGCCAAAACCTCCGCATCATCTAAACGCTGCGGCGCTTTAAATCCACTGGTGCGGCAATAAAAAGCCGGGAAGTCATCAAACTGGTACGCTATCACTGGCACATTGTGGGTTTCTAAAAACTCTAATGTCAGGCCTAAATCTAAGATGTTTTTGGCTCCTGCGCACACCACGGCCACTTTTGAGCGCGTAAACTGGATTAAATCAGAAGAGATATCCATGGTTTGCTGTGCGCCGCGATGAACGCCACCAATACCCGCGGAGGAGAAAAAAGCAATCCCAGCCAATTCTGCAGCAATTAAAGATGACGCAACCGTGGTGGCACCGTGTCCTTTTTGCGCCAAGATAATTGGCAGATCTCGGCTACTGACCTTAGGAATCGCTGCAGTCGTGGCGAATTGTTCGATTTGTTCCACTGTCATACCAACGACAATTTTTCCAGCGATTATGCCTATCGTAGCTGGCACCGCTCCGGATTCTCGCACCGCCGCTTCAACCGCGAGTGCAGTGCGTTTGTTATCTGGGTAATCCAACCCGTGTGTGATCACATTTGACTCAAGTGCAACAACGGCTTGACCGTTATCTAGTGCGCGTTGTACTTCGGGGTTTATCACTAAGTATTTCTCTAACATATTCATTTTCAATCCTTTAATAGTTTGCAAACTTGACCAGTTTGTCTGACGCGTTGAGGAAATAAGGTTCAACAATCTTTTGTTGCCATTGCTCAGGTTGCTCTGGGCATAATGAGATTGAGATCACCTCATCGGAGCATCCCAACACCTTACTAATTGTCTGCATAAGCTCAGTAACCAATTGCTCTTTCTGACTATCACTAAGAAAACATTCAAAGTAATGGAGATTCACATGTGGCATCGTATACTCCCGCTTAACTCGCTTGCGCTAGCAAGTCTGAAGTTAAACTTACTTGAAACTGCAAATATCTTTGGTACAACGCCTGCACTCCATCTGTTTTCAAGATTTCGTAGTGATCTTCAGCCAAATGGACGGTTTCAATTTCCCGTTCGGAAAAACCAGACACATTTTCCAAGAATGAATAATCATCTCCCTTTGCCTTGAAGATCACGGTCGGTGCGTTTACTTTTCGCTCCATTAACTCGTGGAAGGTATATTTGAACTCGTATGTTTGTTCTACGATTTCCACAATTTGCTTCACCATATCGCGGTTCAAAGTACGATGGTTTTTACAAACGAAATCAATAAAGTCGGCTTTGCTACTAACCGTTGCTAAACAACGCTCTAAAATAGGGCCATCAATTCGCTGAAAGAACACCGAGAATAGGATGGTGACAAAGGAACTAGAATCAAAGCTTGGCTCATTCGCTCGCGATTGACCATTTTTGAGCAGCGGTGAACCCGGTGCTATCAGCACTAAGTTTTCCACGTCATCGCCTTGCTGCTCAAGTTGATAAGCCACTTCAAACGCCACTCGCGCCCCAAAAGAATAACCCCATAATTGATAAGGTCCTTGTGGCTGCTGTTCTTTTAACAGCTTAATGTCCGCTCGCGCCATCTCGGCAATGGTTTCATAAGGGACTTCATTGGCATTAATACCGTGCGCTTGTACCCCTATAAATTGGGCTTGTGGTGTAAGTTTTTCTGCTAACGGCTTTAAGCTCATTGGGTAGCCACCTAGACCGGGCCAGCAAAACACTCGACTACTCGCCTGACTCTGATTCAGTGTGATAAGGCGATTGCCGCTATCGTGATCAGCATGTTTGATATAATGTGCCAATTCTTCGATATTCGGTGCCTGAAACAGCACTTGCATTGGTACTGTGAGGTTTAGCTCTTTATTGATGGCATTGATAAGCGTCACGGCCGTCAATGAGTTACCACCACTTTCAAAAAAGTTGTCTTTGACTGAAACTTTGTCCCACTTCAGTGTAGCGCGCCATAATTCTGACAATTTCTCTTCTAATGGCGTACGGGCGGCGACAAATGGCACGTTACTTCCAGCTGTCTCAAGCTTATCTGACGCCCTAATCGCAATGTAATCGACTTTACCATTGGCCGTTTGCGGTAATTTATCAAACACCACGATTTGATTTGGCACCATAAAGCTCGGTAATGATTTTTCCAGCTCATCTTTCAAGATTTCCAACGGGCCACGCATATGGATGGCGTCTTCTTTCATCCCTTCGGAAGCACGTTGTTCATGCGAGATTTTACCACCAACACAGAAATAGAAAGGTCGCATCGGTTTTCCAGTCTGGGCCAAGATATCCCCCATGCGAATTGCCGACGGTAGGTCGTGTCCTGATTTTGAGCTATAACCAGAAGACATCAGACCTAAATACCACGAGTTCATCTGCAAACGCTGCAATTTACGACCAAGATCTATGTAGTGGCGCCAAGTCTCAGTACTGTGATTGAGTAAAGCGATGCCGAATGAAGCTCTCTCGTAAACTTGCTGATTAATCGCAATAACATGTTTTTTCTCAATGACATCTAAGCTAAGTGGTAAGAACTGTTGGCCGTCAAAAGTGTATGTCCCATCCGCTAACTCGTTCATACCTTGCACTTGCAAGATTGCTTCAACTTGCGCTAGTGGCTCAGCTTTACTTTCAGCAATAGTAAAACTACCTAAATAACAATCATCTTGTTCAACCGCTAACACCTCATTGAGCTGGTGATTAAAATAACCATCGCGCACAGACAAGCCATACTGACCAAGAATTTGGTCAAATAACCCAAGCATATGCCCAGTTTCCATCTCAAGTACCTCGAGAATATTGTTTTTGTAAACTGGCTCAATGGCTGATGGCTTACCTAAGAAATGCAGTGATAGAGCCGGCTGCCCTGTTTCAGGCAAAGCTTGTATCAAGTGCAACTGATGATCTTGTGGATTGTAGTAATAAATCCCCGCATCTAAATCAAACAACTGCTGTAATTCCACATAGAGTTGCGTCGCATACAGCGCACCAGGCGATGCATAACCATATTTTGGTAGCAGTCGCTCTGAACTTTTAAACTGGCCAAAATAACGCATGATCTGGCCAAATTCGCCGAAACTGAGTGTTGCAATATCGCGTTTGCCGTGCAGCTCTGGCTGTTGGCTAAACAGTTTAAGTAATTCATCCAACTGGACATCACCACCATCAAAATAGCGATAAGTCTTGCGTGCAAACACAGTTTCCAGTTGGCCTTTACTTGGAGTCGCATTCGGCAGCGCAATCGCTTCATTGCGTAATTGCGTCGTCAACGTTCGCAAACCAGCATTCGATAACTGCGCTTTCACTTGGAGCTTGTTTTTCTTCGACTGGTGATGCTCGCCATGACTACCTTGATCCATAAAAGCCGCTTCACGACTATTAAACTCAACACAGGCAACAAGATTTTGGAAACCCGTACGGTCATCATTTTTAACCACTACCGCTGCATTCTTAACCCAGCTGTGCTTTTCAATCGCCAAGCGGATCTCATCCAGCTCAACACGATAGCCACGTAACTTAATTTGATTATCGGTGCGAGAAAGAAAATGTACTTCACCATCATTATCTTCTCGAACTAAGTCACCCGTTCGGTAAAGTCGGTCATGGTTCGGTTCTGTGCTAAAAGGATTCGCGATAAACTTCTGCGCCGTGCTCGTTTCACGGTTGTAATAACCACGCGCAACTTGCACGCCACTAATGAACAATTCGCCACTTTCACCTTTTGCAACAGGTTGTAGCTGCTCATCCAAAATGTAAAAAGCAGTATCCGCAACGGCCTTACCAATCGCTATTGCCGCAGGTGAATCGGGCAAATTCTCTAAGGTAACTTCATAGCTCGATGCATTGATAGTACATTCAGTCGGGCCATAAAGATTAATTAGACGACGACCCTGTAACTCATTTAAACATTGCGCGGCAAGCTGTTTGGTGAGGATTTCGCCACCACTAAACAGCATAGTTAATGAATCACATAGCTGAATGCCTGGCGAGTCGAGCAATGCTTGTAGCAATGTCGGCACGCATTGTAGCACTGACACTTGATTTTCAATGATGCTATCAATTAGTGCCGCAGGGTTGCGATACATGCCGGCTTCACTAGCCACGATTGTCATACCAATGGCGTTAGCCAACAACTCCCATTGCGCCGCATCAAAGCTAAATGGTGTTTTCTGTAAAATTCGGTCTTGAGCAGTAAAACCAAACTGCGTCAACCATTGCATCTGCGCAGCAATACTATGGTGCTCTATCATGACGCCTTTAGGGTCGCCAGTACTGCCAGATGTGTAAATCATGTAAGCCAAGTCGTTTGGCATTACCTCTGCCTGAAAATGCACAATACAGCTCACTTCCTCAATCGCGATAACAAATACCGATTCATCGACCATGGCAGCGAGTTGAGCTTTTAAATGCTGCTGAGTAATAACAATACGTGCTTTTCCATCTTTGAGCATATATTCAATACGTTTAGCTGGATATTCCGGCGATAGCGGCAAATAACCACAGCCAGCATATAAACTGCCCCACACTGCGCTTATCAGATCCGCAGATGGCTCAATGTAGAGGCCAATATATTCATTTGCCTGTGCATCTAGCTGGTGCAGTAACGCCGCAATATTGGCGGCCTTGTCACCTAATTGGCGATAAGTCAGGCGCTTTTCCTTAGAAATAACTGCGACATTATCACCTTGAGAATTAATCTGGTGTTGCAACATGGCCACGAGATTGGTTGGCAATGTTGCATACTCACCGTTGTTGGCGTTGGTACGACATCGAAGTTCTGTTTTGTGCGAGTTCATAATCAATCCTTGTGTTTCAATCTGTAAATTGGGTCAAATTTTGAACTAACACTTATTAACCAAATGTATAAATTTGGTGAACATGTTAGTCATGTAAAAGATAAGCTATTTTTTCTTAATGTCAACTATCTTTATGTAAAGTTACTTTTCATAATGAGTCTTGTTTTAGAGCTTGATTTGCGTTACTGTGACGTTTTCAGTTAAACAAGGGGATGTATTTATGGAAAAAACTGACTTGGTAGATAAAGTACTAGCACAATGGGCGCGGGAAAAGCCCGAAATTGATCCATGGCCAATGGCAATTATGGGCCGTTTAGTCAGAGCGGATGCGATATTTAGTAAAACGTTGCAAGGTGTTTTCAAACAGTTTGGTTTAAATGGGGGCGAATTCGATGTGTTAGCAACTCTGCGTCGTTCTGGACAGCCTTACGCGTTAACTCCAAACCAGTTACTGCAAACCCTGATGTTGACTTCAGGTTCGATGACCAATCGTATCGATAGGTTAGAGGAAAAATTCTTAGTTGCGAGAAGCCCAGATCCCAATGACCGCCGTGGTGTGGTGGTATCATTAACTGAGCAAGGGCTCAACTTGATTGATGAAGTGATTGTTCAACACGTCGCCAAAGGCAATGATTTATTGGCACCACTTGAACTTGAAGAACAGCAACAACTTGCTAATTTACTTAAGAAACTTTTGGTAGCACACGCACATTAGCGTGTTTTATTAGCTCCTAGCTGATGTACAAAAAACACTATGGTGAGCTCACTTTTGCAATTTACTGTTTTATCAGTTGCAACAGCAGCTATCTCCATCTGCCGCGTGCTTTCTTGTTCGCTTAGGCGTATCCACTGTGGTCAGTTTAGACACGCATCAGCCAGCGCTCGACCGCCTGTTTGGGATAAACAATTTCGTTAAACAGGCGATGGCGCTCATAAGTGAGTTCACCTTCTGTACTCGGCAACCCAGCCTGCACTTGGCTGTGGTGCTCATTAAAACGACCAATCACATTAATCTGTGCAAGGTCACTTTGGGTGAGAGGGTCAATATGCTGTTTCAGATAGGCCCGTACATCATCCGCGGTCATTAAACCTTGTGCATCAAGATTCATTAATTCTTTTTTTAAAGCCGAACGAATGCCCACGTTTACTCCTCAGTTTATGCAAGTTACAACGTCTTGATCAGCGCGTTGCAAAATACACACCAATTGCTGCATTTATATTAAAGACAGCAAAAACAGTGAAAAAGTTTCACTGTCATTTCAGCGTAAGCGTTATAATGGCAAATTAAAGACAATGGCTCAAAGCCACGCTAATTCGCCTCCATGGGGTCATGCATGTACGAAATTGAACTTGAAGAAGAACCGATTGAACTGTGCAACTTACTGAAATTAATTGGTATAGCTGATACAGGCGGACAAGCAAAAATGCTCATAGCCGAAGGTTACGTGCACCTAAATGGTGAGCTTTGCACCTTAAAGCGCAAAAAAATTTATGCTGGCGATCAATTTGAAGTCAACGATGAAAGCTTTGTCGTTTCACTGGCCGCGGGAGTCACACCCGCAGAGCGCAAAGTCGCCACACCTCACACTGAGCCACAAGGGCAGCCGGTACCAAGTAAAGCCGCAAAAACACCAAAGCATAAACAGCGCCAATCTAACATAGATAAAAAAACCGGACGCAAACCCATTTCGTTTGGTTAGAACTGTAAGGTGCACGTTTTGCGGGCACCTTCACTGCCATTTAGTCCACCAAAATTACCTGCCAGTCACAATTTAGTGCGTCGTTCATTTTTTTACGATGACCAAGTGCGACTAACGTCACTGCAGGCTTTTTACCAAAGAATGTTACGACTTCGCCATCATGCCATTGATATGACTGCTCTTCGAGGTATTCACCGGTGCCAGCACTTAAAGTTAAAAAAGGCCGCGTAAAGCGCCAATACCCGTACTGTTTAGTGTTTTCCAGTTGCCAACTGCCATTATGGTTAAGATTTAATTTACGTTCATTCTGTGCGCAATTTAGCGCAAATAACTGCTCTGGCAGAGGAGTTTCACGCACACTACCCCGTAAATACAAACCGTAATGATGTTCTGAGTAAGTATGGTTTTCCTGATTAAAGTCACTGATATATAACTGTGAATACCCCAGCGCTGCGACAACTTCTCGTAACTGGTTAAAGAGTTTTTCATCCGCTTGCGGAGGGAATTTATTTAATCGCGCACCTTCATAGCGCTCAGGGATCGCCGCATCACTTAACTCGTAATCAATATCATGCTCTGTGAGTTGCTGATACAAAGCTTGCTGCTGCACAGCGGTCAGCTCATTGGCAAAAACGTGTACCATAGGTTTTTGTTGGCAAGCACTTAACAGCATCATGCTCGTCACTAAGGTAACTCGGCAAAAAGTCGCAGAGATTGGTAGCATACTCATTTCCTTGATTTGATTACACTCGTAATCTATCGTTCTCAGAAACTAAATACAAGAGTTTAGGTACGATTATGTTGTCGTGGTGATAAGTTACCCAACGCCACCGAGTTGCAATTTCTCATAAAGCGCGATAACTATATAAGCAACCCTTTGAGCAAGTTGCGGTAGCTCTCATGGTCCACACCTTCCCTACAGCGCCTATGTCGCTTGGCGGTGAATGAACCCTCCGCGCTTTTGAAAGTTGAAACTTGTCATGAAATTATATGTTTTTGAACACTGCCCTTATTGCGTCAAAGCTAGACTGGTAGCGAATTACCTTGCTTTACCTGTGGAGCTGGTTTATCTACAAAACGACGATGAAGTCACGCCTCATCGTTTAATTGGGGCCAAAATGGTGCCTATTTTACAGTTTGCCGATGGCACAGCCATGGGTGAAAGTCTTGATATTGCACGCCATTTAGAACAATTAGCGGGGACTGAACTCGCTGCTGGAGCGTTTTTAAGCCAAGCCAATCACTGGGTGAGCGAACATTTGAGCCTCATCTTCCGGCTCACCTTCCCGCGTTGGCCACAAATTACCTTGCCGGAATTTGCCACGCCACAAGCAATTGCGTATTTCCAAAGCAAAAAAGAACAAAAATTGCTGTGCTCATTTACCACGCTCTTGTCCCATAGCGCAGAAGATATTGCCCTGATGCAAACTGCGCTAACCCAACTGAGCTGGCTAAACAGCTCGCCTGAGCTTACCTGGCAAGACGTGCAATTACTGCCATTTATCCGCAACCTGACGGTCGTCAAAGGCCTGGAATTCCCTGAACACGTGCGCCAATACTTGCAATACTGGCAGGCTCGTTGCGATATTCCGCTCTTTTTTACCAACGCGGTGTAAGACATGACGCCCATGCTCAACTCATTTTCAGGAGTTATTTAATGTCTATTTGGTTTCGTCCCATTACCTTAGAACTTTGCCAGCAGTTAGATGAAGGTATGCATGGTAAAGGCTCACTGATGAAAACCCTTGGGATCAGCATCAGTGAAATCGGTGATGATTATTTAGTTGCAACTATGCCCGCAACGCCCGCGCACCATAACCCGATTGGCATGGTACATGGTGGCGCCAATGTCGCGCTCGCCGAGACTGTGGCCAGTTATGCGGCCAATTTTGTGGTTGATTTTGAACGTTTCTACTGTGTTGGTCAGGAGATCAATGCCAATCACCTTAAAGCTTCTCGCAATGGTTTACTCACTGCCACAGCAAGGCCGCTACATTTAGGTAAACGCACCTCAGTATGGGAAGTAAAGATCCACAATGCCAAAGGAGAGTTATGCTGCGTATCGCGTATGACAGCCGCGGTTGTGGCGCGCGCGGGTTGTTGAGCGTTAATTTGATCTGCCGCAAAGCAACCGCATTGCGCTGCTCACAACGCTCAGCATAGTGCGTATACTGAGGGCATGCTCAACAAGGCGAGAATAGCACCATGCCAGCGGTTAAGCTCATCCATGTGTTACATGCGATTATTTGTTGTGGCCTAGCGCTTATTTTGCTCGGCCATTATTTTATTACTTCCAATACATTGGCGCACCTTGGCCCGCTAGGTTTTGTGATCAGTGCGGGTTGCATTGCCTTTGGCCTGATCTTGTCTTTACCAACTAAAATTTACCTAACTATTTTGTTAATGCGGCGGGAAAAGCCAGTAGACCGTTAGAAGCGGGCTTAATCATCGAAACAAAACATCAAAACCATCACACCATTAGTGATGCTTTTCAAGTTGTTCTTCGATTTGCTTTTGCCGCTCGTCCATAAGTTGCTGAACATTTTTTGCATCTTGGAGTGTTTGTTTGATGGCTTGCGGATTTAATGTAGTCAGACCGATATCTGATTTAGCAGGTGTGGACGACTTCACTTGTGCTGCTGGCAGCTGCGATTCAGCAGGGATAACAGTGATTCGACTGGGGTCTAGCTCTAAGGTTTGACTAGGTCCTGCTGGGTTGGGCCTATCAGAATAATGCCACACTCCTTGTGCATCTTGCCAACTATAGATTGTCGGGTTTGGCTGTTGTGCGCTGTTGTCATTGCTATCTACTACTGATTTTGCTTGCTCAAGTAAGGTCGCACTACTTTGCTTAAGGGTGTGAAGTTGCTCATCGAACATTTGCTGACTACTTTCGCTCAGCGCTGAGAACGACAACCAGGTTTTACCATCCGGCCGCTTCAACATAAACAAGCTTGCCACCGCGACTAACATTAACAATATAAAAAAATAACTCGCATACTTCATCGCACAACTCCTTGCTGCGTCTAAACCGGCCCAAAAATTAGGTTTGCGGCTGATACTGACGCAGGATTTTACGATAAGCCTCGCTGCCAATAAAGTCTGTCAAAAACTCATTAAACGCCTGACATTTTTTAGTGGCTTCGTCATTTGCGGCAAACTGCAGTTGTAATGGTGCCGAGCCCACCACAAAACCCGCTTTTACTCGCTCTAATAGCAGAGGAGAGCGCTTTTGATACCAATCTAAAGTTGGTTTGGCGACCACCCCAAAGTGCGCCTGTGCGGTGGGTGCTTTGGCCACTGCGATTAACAACTCAAGTTCAGAATAATAATCACGCCGTTCAATCTGGCCTGTCGCCACTGCGTTTTCAAATGCCGGATAAGTGTAACCAAAACGGCCAAAAAAATCGCCCCTCGCAATTGCTCAATGTGTTGAAACGACGTGTCACTGCTGGTAACGACCACATCTTCAACTGGCAATAACGGTAAACTCCAACAATGTTGGCTAGTGCCTAAAAACCAAGTTTCGGACTCAATGCGCGCATCCACTTGCTGAGTTTGAATAAGCTTTAACGTGCGCACTTCAGGCGCATACTGGATCTTAAGTGGTTGCCCTGTAGCTTCGGAATAAGCACGTAAGATATCCAAGACAATACCAGAGCCTTGCTCAGGACTCAGTACATAAGGTGGATAAGGGGAATTTAATAGAGCAACCGACAGCGGCGTGTTTGACTGCTGCAGGTTTGCAGAGCTAAGCGCAAACACCTGAGCAACTGCCAGGCTCATTCCAGCGAATAGTAACCACTTCAGCAACAGCCTCATTGCCTCTCCAACACAACCTCAACCTTAGCGTGCAAGTTAGGTTTTAAGTTCATATATCAAGGATATTAGCAGCGAATGTAACCGTCAGATAGCAAAAAGGCGCGTCCGCTGCGCCTTTTTAGGAGAATGAAAAAATCGTCACGCGTTTCTAATTAAATACCATCCCCGTCAATATGCAAGCCACATTCGCGATTTAATCCAAAGAAACGTGTTTCTTCTTCGCTCATGCCAGGCTCCAATTTCCGCGTGGTGTGGACATCACCCATAGAAACATAACCTTGCTCCCACAATGGGTGGTACGGTAAATCGAATTTGGTCAGGTACTGGTACACATCGCGGTTGTGCCATTCAATAATTGGATAGACTTTAACCGTGCCACGGCTGATTTCCAAAATGGGCTTATCAGCCCGCGTTGACGACTGACTGCGACGTAAACCACTAAACCAAGTACCCGCACCTATGTCTTGCAACGCGCGTGTCATCGGCTCAACTTTGTTCAGCTGATTATATTGTTTAATCCCCGCTTCACCTTGCTCCCACAGTTTACCGTAACGCGCTTCTTGCCAAGCTGGGCTAAATGGTGAGCGGTACACCTGCAGGTTGAGCTTCAAACGCTCAGTAAGCTCGTCAACAAACTGATAGGTTTCTGGAAACAAATAGCCCGTATCGGTCAATACCACCGGAATATCTGGGCGCGCTTGCGTGACCAAATGCAACATTACGGCAGCTTGGATACCAAAGCTTGAGCTTAAAAAAGCGGTATCAGGCAAATTTTCCAATGCCCAAACTACACGCTCTTCTGCCGTTCTTGACGACAACAAGTGATTAGCCTCGGCCAACAAGGCGGCCTGCTCTTCACTACTGAGTTGTAATAACTGTTTATAGTCGCTCATGTTTTTTCTTGGCGGGGGACTCCCGCCAAGCCTCATTCATTTAATGCTGTTAAGCGTGAAAATCCGTTTTGGATACTTTCACTTCAGCAACGATGCCTTTGCGAATAACAAAGTCACCAAATCCTTCGTTTTCAGTACGCTCATTAACCCACTTACCAATTAGCGCATCCAGCGCTGGCAGATAAACGTCTTCGCCCACGTTTTCTAGGTATAGTTTTGGAATACGCGTGCCTTCACGGTTACCACCTAAGTACACGTTGTATTTGCCTGGGCCTTTACCCACTAAACCGACTTCGGCCAACATCGCGCGGCCACAGCCGTTCGGGCAACCTACCACACGCAGAATAATGTGATCTTCCGCGACATTGTGTTTAGCAAGTAGCACTTCCACTTTGTCGATTAAGTCTGGTAAGTAACGCTCAGCTTCAGCCATTGCCAACGGACACGTTGGTAACGCCACACAGGCCATTGAGTTTTTACGTTGCTCGGTGTGTGAGTCGTCAATCAAGCCATGTTCACGAGCTAATTGCTCAATCAGTGCTTTTTGCTCGGCTGGTACACCCGCAATGATTAAGTTTTGGTTTGCTGTCATGCGGAAATCACCTTGGTGAATTTCAGCGATTTTGCGACAACCTGTTTTTAATGGCTTATCTGGGAAGTCTAAAATACGGCCGTTTTGGATAAACACAGTTAAGTGGTGTTTACCGTCGATGCCTTCTACCCAACCAAAGCGGTCGCCACGGTGGGTAAACTCATATGGACGGCTTTCTTCAAACTTCACGCCTGCACGGTTTTCTACTTCCGCTTTAAATGCGTCAGTACCAAACGCGTCTAAGGTGTACTTAGTCTTGGCGTTTTTACGGTTTACGCGGTTACCCCAGTCACGTTGCACCGACACCACGTGCTCAGCGATTTTCAGCGTGTGCTCAAGCGCGATAAAGCCTAGGTCGTCTGCTTTACGTGGATAGGTTTCAACATCGCCGTGGGTCATTGCCAGACCACCACCAACTAACACGTTAAAGCCAACTAACTTGCCGTTGTCTGCAATAGCCACAAAGTTTAAATCGTTGGCGTGCACGTCCACTTCATTGTTAGGTGGGATCACCACTGTGGTTTTGAACTTACGAGGTAAGTACGTTGAACCTAAAATTGGCTCTTCGGTGGTTTCGGTTTTTTCACCGTTTAACCAAATTTCTGCATACGCTTTAGTGTGCGGCAGTAAATGCTCAGAAATTTTCTTCGCCCACTCATAGGCTTCTTGATGTAACTCAGACTCAACTGGGTTGGTGGTACATAACACGTTACGGTTTACGTCGCCCGCCGTTGCAATTGAGTCGATGCCCACGCTGTTTAGCATTTGGTGCATGCCTTTGATATTCGGCTTTAATACACCGTGAAACTGGAAGGTTTGACGCGTTGTTAAACGAATACTGCCATACATGGTTTTTTCATCGGCGAAAGTGTCGATGGCCAACCATTGCTTAGGCGTGATAATACCGCCTGGCATACGAGCACGTAGCATCACGTTGTGCAGTGGCTCGAGCTTTTGTTTAGTACGCTCAGGACGAATATCACGGTCGTCTTGTTGGTACATACCGTGGAAACGGATCAACTGGAAGTTGTCGCCGTTAAAACCGCCGGTGAGTTGATCCGATAGATCAGCTTCAATGGTGCCACGTAAAAAGTTACTTTGCGTTTTCAAGCGCTCGTTATCAGCCAACTTTGCATTTGGGTCGAGCTTACTGTTTGGCTTAAATTCTGAATTGCTCATGTTAAATCCTAAACTCTGTTCTTTGACGGTAGTAAACGTGTAGTTTGCAGCGTGACGACCAGCCCCTTAGCGGCCGTCTATTGCGTCTTCGCTTAGTACACGTCTTTTTGATAACGATGCGCTGCGCGCAATTCTTTTAAATACTCTTCGGCTTGCTCAGCGTCACGGCTTGAGTGTGCAACTAAAACATCAACAAGCGCCTGATGCACATCTTTCGCCATACGGTTGGCGTCGCCACAGATATAAAGGTGCGCGCCTTTTTCTAACCACGCAACCACTTCAGCACCTTTTTCACGAATACGGTCTTGTACATAGACTTTTTGTGCTTGGTCGCGGCTAAAGGCCAAATCTACCTTAGTCAGTAAGCCTGATTTCACATACCCTTGAATTTCCACTTGGTACAGGAAGTCTTGTGTAAAATGCGGATTACCAAAGAACAACCAGTTTTCGCCTGCCGCACCGCGCGCATCACGCTCCTGTAAGAAAGCGCGGAATGGCGCAATACCTGTACCTGGACCAATCATGATCACTGGTGTGTCGTCGTTTTGTGGCAAGCGGAAGTTGTCGTTGTGCTCAGAGAACACTTTCACTTTTGCGCCTTCTTCAGCGCGTAGCGCTAGGTAGCCCGAACAACCGCCGTGGTGTTTTTCACCAAAGGCATCAAACTCAACTAGACCCACCGTTAAGTGAACTTCTTCTTCCACTTCTGCTTGGCTAGACGCGATAGAGTACAAGCGAGCTTGCAGCTTACGTAAACAATCGACTAAGGTTTGCGCATCGATTGTTGCAGTGTTCTGCTTAATCACATCGTAAATTTGTCGCTCGTTTAAGTACTCGCGCAGTGCTGCCTTGTCTGCAACTAAAGCTTGTAGCGCTGCATTTGCAGTCACTTCTGCATATTTCTCAACAAAGCCAGGGTATGACTGAGTAAGCTCTAATTTTTCAATTAACGCGGTGCGTATTGAAAGTGTTTCCTCACCCACTTTTACCTGCGCATCAGCATCTAGGTTCAATAACGCTAATACTTCGTCAACGCGTGCTTCATCGTTCAGGAAGTACACGCCTAACGCATCACCCGGTAAATAAGTAATGTCTGAGCCTTCTAATGAAATTTCGATATGGCGTACGTCTTTAGTTGAATCACGGCCAGTAATTTTTTGTACCACGCTGAGCTCAGCCGCAAATGGGTTTTGCTTGTTGTATTGTGAAGCCGGTGCTGATACCACAGCAAACGGATTCGCTGCCGCTGGTGTGGCTGCAGCTTGTGCTTTTACAAGCGGTTCGAAGGCGTCTAATGCGCCGGTTAGCCAAGTCGCAGCTTGTGCATCATAGTCAACATCTAAGTCAGCGCGAGCATGCAACACGTCCGCACCTAATGCGGTTAAACGCGTTTCAAAATCTTTTGCGGTTTGGCAGAAGAATTCATAGCTGGTGTCGCCAAGCCCTAGGACGGCGATTTTCACTCCGTCCAGTTTTGGCGCTTTCTTGCTGGCTAAAAAGCCATGTAATGCTTCTGCGGGTTCTGGCGGTTCACCTTCACCATAAGTAGACACCACAATCGCGATAAACTTTTCTTTCTTTAAGTTAGCTGGCTTGTAATCCGCCATATTCACTAACTGCACACTCAGACCACGGGCTTGCGCTTGTTCTTTCAGTTTATTAGCAACACCTTTGGCATTACCGGTTTGCGAACCATAAAGAATCGTTAACGGTGCGCTCTCAACCGTTGGCGCGGTTGCAATGCCAGCCACAGCCGCACTATTTGCACTAGCAGCCAAATAACCACTGACCCAAGCTTGCTGGATTGGATTAAGTTCCGCCACCAGCCCTTGTAACTTCTGAATTTGCTCTTGTGTCAACGGACTGGCCGCAGCACTGAGTAGGTTTACCAACATGTGAGATTCCCCGTAACCCGAAACGATAATTTCTCCCCGTCGGGAGAATGGATTTCTATCCGTGCAGAATACTGAGATCTTGGCCCAACAAAAAAGAATAGAATCGCCTTTTATATTCCATTTAGTTATTGATGAGATAAATATCCTGCAAAAACAGTTTAAAAGAATTATTAAATAAAATGGGACAGGCAATGTTAACATTAGTATAACAAAGGCACCGTAAGCTCGGCCTTTGTTTTTAATAACACTATAAAATAGAGAAAAATATGAAACACGGGAAAATTACCTCAATCTTAGCACTGGCTGCCAGCAGCTGTGCTCTTTACGCCTCGGCGGAGGTCGCCAATGGCGACTTTGAAAGTTGGTCAAATGGCCTACCGAGTAATTGGTCTATTATCGATAGCGGAATTAACGTTACTGCAACCTCGCAGTTTGTTAAGTCTGGCCAAACTGCGGCAAAAATTATCGTTAACACCACAACGCAAAGCGAAACAGACTTCCTGCAAGAAGTGCCAGTGAGTGCAGGCCAAAGCTATACATTTAGCACTTGGCTATACCACACTGAAGGTGGCGTCAAAGCCCGCTTGTATGTTGATGGCTATCAAAATTACTCCGACAACACGCAAGTCAATCAATGGCAGCAAGTTAGCTTTAACTATACGGCTAGCAGCACCAAGAATATCCAAGTTGGTTTGCGCTTTTATGATGTAACGGGTTTTGATGGTAGTGAAGCTGTCTATGTTGATAACTTTCAACCGACGACCACAACCACCACACCTCCACCGCCACAAAGCTGTAGCGCCCACAACGTAACACTGAGCCTGACCACAGATAACTACGGCAGCGAAACCAGTTGGCAACTCAGCTCCGCAACGGGTACTGTAGCCAGCGGTAATGGCTACACCAGTAACTCAACCAACACTGAAAACTTCTGCCTAAGCGACGGTGACTATACCTTTACTATTTTCGATGCTTACGGTGATGGCATTTGTTGTAGCTATGGTAATGGCAGCTACAGTGTTAAAGAAGGCACCACAGAGCTGGCTGCTGGCGCTACATTTACTTCGCAGCAGAGCCACACATTTACCCTAGGCAGTAATAACGGTGGTGACAATGGCGGCGATAATGGTGGTGTAGATACCAGTGGTTACTATGCTTCAGCCAATGGCCTAACAGGTTACAACTTAAAAACTGCGCTCTATAACATTATTCGCGACCATTCCAACCAAGGTTACGGCGCGATTTGGACTTTCTATGACCAAGTGGGGCGCGATCGCTATTTCGAAAACGACAACTCGATTTTAGACCGTTACTCAGAAAAACCAGCGGGTGCAGACAGTTACTCGTACACCGCAGTAGCCGACCAATGTGGTAGTTATAGCGCTGAAGGTGGTTGTTACAACCGCGAACATTCATTCCCGAAAAGCTGGTTTGGCGGCACAGTTGAACCTATGCATTCTGACGTACATCATATTTTTGCCACCGATGGTTTTGTTAACGCCAAACGTAGCAACTATCCATATGGTGAAGTTGCCAGCGCCACTTACACATCGAGTAATGGCAGCAAACTTGGCGCGGCAACGACAAGTTTAGGCTATAGCGGCACGGTATTTGAACCTATCGATGCGTTTAAAGGCGATTTCGCTCGTGCTTACTTCTATATGGCAACACGCTATCAAAATGTCATTGGTAGCTGGCAAAACATCACCACTTCCAGCGATGCGGTGCTAAACGGTAGTAGCGATCAGGTGTTTGAAGCTTGGGTAGTCAACATGCTAAAACGCTGGCACCAGCTCGACCCAGTCGATGCTGCAGAACGCGCGCGCAACGATGCGGCATTTAACCACCAAGGTAACCGTAACCCCTACATCGACCATCCAGAGTTCGTAGAAGCGATTTGGTAAGGTTTGAATTTAACAAGGCCAGCACACGCTGGCCTTTTTTATCTTTGCTAGGCGCAGCAGGAAGCGGCTGACACTTCATAACTTTCACAGAACAAAGCATAAGCGCCGAGCAAGGGTGCATAACTCAGTTGACTCGCGACTACGCTCAGTTGCGGCACCAATAGTGGATGTAACAGCTGCTCTAAGCTTGCTTGCATTGCAGGGGCAAATAAGCCAAAGGATTGCGCCACTGAACCACCCAATACTACTTTGTCGGGATTGAATGCCAGCACAGTGAGCGCGATGGCTTCACCAAGATATTGGCCAAAACTGGCAAATTGCGCCAACGCAGTAGCATCGCCCTGTTTAGCAAGTTCGGCCTGTACTGCACCATCCAGCCCAAGACGGCGAAAAAACTTACCACTGGTAAAATCCTCAACCACGCCATCGCGATAGGGGAAACTGCCAAACTCCCCCGCTGCAGCAAATTTACCCGTGTAGAGTTGTCCATTGAGAATAAGCCCAGCGCCGAGCCCGGTGCCAAGCGTTACCGCAACTAAGTTGTCGACGTCATGGTCGCCATAAGCAAACTCACCCATCGCAAAGCAGTTAGCATCGTTGTGTACCACAACCGGCACAGCAAACTGTAATTCCAAAAATGCCTTGAGCGGCACATTTTGCCAAGCAGGAATATTCACTGTTTCCAGCACCACGCCATTAACCATATCGACCATGCTGGGTACGCCAATGGCAATCCCCACAGTGTTATCGCTCACGGCGTGTGCCACAATGGTGCGGATAAATTGATTTACTTCCGACAAACTACCTGAACTTGGTACATCGTAACGTTGTACCGCACTCATTTTACCATCACGGATCACCACCACATTGGCTTTAGTGCCACCAAGGTCAACACAGATCACCTCTTTCATACTGGCTTTAGCACCGCCGAGATCAACACAGTTCACCTCTTGCACGCTGGCTTTTGCCCTGCCTAAATCAACACAGCTCACTTCTTTCATGCTGGCTCCGGCTTGCTTGCTGCACGCTTACTAAACAAACCTAAAGTGTGGTTGCGCACCAAAGGTTTTGCCCAAATACCGACACTTAAGATATAACCGAGCGGCAATAGCAACACTAACATTGCCAGTTGCAACGAGCCACTCCACTGCGCCAGCAAACCTATGATGGGTGATGCAATCGCACCGCCTACGATCCCTGTGCATAAAATCCCCGCTACCGCGCCATGGCCACTTGCCAATGAATTCAGCGCCAAAGAGAAAAGTACCGACCACATAATAGATAAAAAGAAACCACAGGCAGGAAAAGCCAATAATGCCCAACTTTTGTTGCCAAATACTGCCATCAGCAATGCAATCGCCGCCGATAAAGCAAATACCATCAGCACACGCTGCGCATCAAACAGCTTTAATAACACTAAACCAAACAAACAGCCTAAAGTCAGCATCAGCCAGAATTGGCTCACCACTTCCGCCCCTTGAGTGTTTGGGTCTACTTGATGATATTGTTGTAATAACACCGAAATCGAGTTGGCTATACCTTGCTCCAGTGCCACATAGGCAACGATTGCAAAGAAGAATTTAATCACCGTTGGGTGTTTAAAGTAGTGCCAAGTTTGCGCCGCCTCCACCGTTTCATCAGCTTGGCGAGCTGTACGCGTAATAGGTGTCAACGCAATCCAAACTAACAACAGTACGCAGACCAGCGCGAACAACCAATACATCACCACCCAGCTCATATCTGCTGGCACCAATCCGGCAAACCACGCCCCTACACCTTGTTGCTCAGCAATACCCTGTACTAAATAACTGAATACCAGTGGCGAGAGTGTCGCTGCTGCGCCAAAGGCAAGCTGCGCCAGCACCGAAAACGCCGCAAAATGCTGACTGCCACCACTGCTGCGTAACAATGGATTAATCGCCACCTGTAACAGCGCCATCGCAGTGCCGATACAAAATAATGCCCCCATCGCCACTGCAAAATACGGCCAAAGTGCAAACGTCAGTGCGCCTAACATGGCGAGTAAAAATGCCGCCAACATAGTGGCTTTTTCACCATAGCGTTGTACTAACAAACCTGCTGGAATAGACATCACGCCGTAAGCAATGAAAAATGCAAAGGGAAATAAACCAGCTAGCGTCAAACCAATCTCAAAGCTGCTGATCAGTGCGGGGAAAATAGGCCCCAGAATATTTGTGATAAAAGAAATGGCAAAGAAGGTGGCTATCACCAAAATTACCACAGGTACGTTGATTTTCATCTGCTCCTCCGATAGCCACCAAATGGGCCGTTGTCCTGTATTTGACCATTTAGAGGATGAAAATGTAGGCAATTTCAATGCGCAATTGATACAAACCAATCATGTTAACAAATACGAAACAAGCGCATTGCAGGTGACTCCTTCACCTACAATGTGCTGGCCGATACGGCGAGATTGTTACTTCTCTAAAGTCCACAGCGCCGGTGTGGCAGTTGGCTGCCAGTTTGCTTGTGATGTGTGAGCTTGCAACACGGAGTAGATCTTATCTTGATAAGACACGAACTCACCCAGTTCATAAACGGTTGTGGCTTGCCACGCTGGCGCGTAGTTATCCATGGTATCGAAACGATAGCCAGCCGCACGCGCCTGCTCAGCAAATGCTTTTAGCTTAGGTAAGTTAATGGTTGCACCTTGACCACGCGGACCATCTTCAAATAAAAAGTCATGGGTAAGAATGACGACTTTGTTGTGTGCGATACCGTCGCTACAGTCTAAGTTTGGTGTACGGCTGTTCAGTGGATTCATCACGGTAGCATTACACTGGTTGATAACGCTTTCCATATTTGCCACCATTGCCACACCATCGGCCATCGTTTCTGCAGGGAATGCTACCCCCCAGTTTTCTGGACCCCAATCGAAATCCCAACCATAGACTTTATAGTCATTCGCTGCGAGCTTGTCGGTAATTTGAATCGCAACTTGAGAACTGTTCGTTGAGGTGGCAGGAGTGCAGTTAAATGCAGGATCCCATGGTGGTACCGTATCCGACGTTGCACACAAGCCATCCCCTTTCATCACGGACGTAACACGCCAACCGTTGGTGTAAGGGAGACGCGCCATAGTGCGCATTTTGAAGTTTGGATACAGCTCTGCATCGGGAATAAGCGCCAATAACTTTTCGGTATTGAGCGCAAAAAACTCATAGTCTGATTCCACATTCTGATACGACTTAACCGGCCACAAGCCCACTTCATTACAGTACTCAGCGCCCGAACGTACACCATCAGTACAGTTATGTAGCATATGGTCATAGCTGTGGTTCGCTACCACATGGCCGGCATCAAATACCTTGCGCATTGCTGCCGCCGCCATATCTTCATTTTCATCCCCTTCGCCATACATGTGGAAGGCATTAATGAAAAAAGTCGCTTTAATATCTGCTTCGGTTAATGCATCAACCAGTGCGCTTGTAGCATTAATAGGACCATCATCAAAGGTCAAGAATATAACTTTGTCGTCAGATGGTTGTGCCGCTAACACGCTACTGAATAACACCGCAGCAAGTGAGGCAGATAATTGAGTGAGTTTCATAAATTGTCCTTATTGTTGATTGTTTCAACATATTTATAACAATTAAGAAGCGACTTAAGTGATACGCAACCAGCCAAGACTTATACTTTTTACGCGCAAAAAAAAGACCACCTGAGGTGGTCTTGCCTTTACACGCTTTGACAGTCGGCTTAGCCTTTTCCTTAAGAGCATCTACCCACTGCGCTAAGACTCCTTGTTAACTCTGTATTCCTTCATTCGGCGATGCATACAATGTGCATCCTAGTCAGATTTGATTGTCGCCAAAGCATTGCTGCTCTAGACTTTCTTGCTTCCTTGAGGTTTCCCTAAATTTCCATTAAGAATCCCTATTCTTAAAAAAAGCGGCTTAGTCCTTTAAGCCAGACACCAATAAGCCAATCCTGTTGACACAAGGTTTATCGCGGATTGATGGTCAAGGGAGATAAACTGATTTTTGCATTGCTGCTTGCTCCCATCCGCCCAACGTAACTCTTGCCTTCAAACAGGGTATAAAATACATCAACATAATCATCATCATTGCTAAACCAATGGTCAGGCATGGCTTTGATCAATTGATTGGTCAGTTGGGGGATCAGCGCATAGCCCTGTACTGTTGGATCTGGGATTGCGCGCATGGCAGCGGCCACAATATCCAATAAGGTTGTCGCCAAAGTTTTGTAATTAGTATTGTCATCGTGCTCCATCAGTAACACATCAGCAGCCTGCCAGCGGTATCTATCCCAATAGATCAGGATTTGATTTGGCATATAGTCTTTACCATCATCATCAAGATAAGGCATATCAACGATATCCAATACAGGTTCGTCGCGACTTGGGTTTACGCCATTAACGATGGCATAAATTTCAGCATTACCTAAGACCCAGGGCTCTTGATCATTATTAAGACGGATACGATCAAGCACGCTAGTCGAAATCGGCGTATCATTTAAAGTTTGTAATGGTTGGGCAAATTCTGCCTGACCCTGACGCGCTGCCGTAAAGGCTTGCTGCATCACCGCAAGGCCTTCTTTGAGGCTTTGTTTGGCATCAATTTCTAGCACCAATACGGGTTGCGTTGGTACGTTATGCACGTCAAGTAAATGTACATTGCCAAAGCTGTCAAACGCTTCAACATACTGCCAGTGCTTTTCATCGCCTTGCGGTGCAAATGCGACCAAAGGCTGTTGGCCCTGTTGCCATGCAGATAACATCTCAGCATTGACTAAGCGTAGCTGGTAAAGGTCTGCACCTACGCTGTTTAATCCTTTTAGCTCGCGAGTACGTTGATTCGCTTGCTGCACACTCGGCAATAATGCTGTTGAGGCGGCAAGGTCTTGCAATCCGGCTTTTAATTCATAGCTAGAAAAAGCCTGTTGCCACTTGGCACCACTGGTTGGTAACTGAGTTGCCAACTGGCGCGCCATGGTAGATTTTAGGTTTGCTATCTCATTGCTTTGTACTTGTTGCTGATGTTGCGATGGTTGCGACGTTGCAGCCAAGCTGGCATCAGCCTGAGCTGCACTACTCAGTACCACCATAGTACTAGCAATAGCCATAAGTGTTTTCATATCTGCTCCTTAGCGTATTCCTCGTGTGTTGGAGCGTACATTAAACTTAATTTAACAATTTTGCAACTGGTTAATTATTTTTTAACAAATGAAGCTGAGGCACGCTAAACGACTATATGTAGCATGCTGCATTTGGTTAGAGTAAAAAATCTATCTGGCGCAGCTAAGCGCCACAGGATGAGAGGATTATTCAGCGACAGGATATAAAGTGATTTCCATTCCCGCCCCGATAGCAGAAATGCGCAGCAAGGTATCTACATGTAACGCCTGAGAAAACAGTTTAGGTGCGTAGCCAGAACTAAAGCCAATATCGAATGTCCGTTTACTACAACTTAACCATTGCTTTAATGCCGCTTTTGAGCATGATTCAATTAACTCACACAATTGATTAATCGCATCGTCAGGATTGTTTACTTCGCCTGTAGCCTCAATACGTGCCAGCTGCCGATATTCATCACGATCATAATGCAGCACCACCGCAGTTTTACTTAAGTCTGCAACTAATGCACTGATATCGTGTTTTGATTCGAGTTCAAGATCAACATTTAAAAATTGGATTTCAGGTTTCAACGTGCCCATTCCTCTACTGACAAAGTAACAATGCATATCTTTACAAGTTTATCTAAGTATAGTCTTGCTGGCTATGCCAATCTGCGCCGCTGCGACAATTTGTCTTATTTACCCGCGCGCAAAATCGGGGTAGTTTAAACTTCAATCGCCACAAAAAAAGAACAATATGCTAAAAACTTGGCTAAAACCCGCACGCAAACTGCATAAACTGCTCGGCTACTTACTCGCACTGCAATTATTCGCTTGGCTACTCGGTGGCCTCGTGATGAGTGCGCTACCACTAGAGAAAGTACATGGTAAACATCTTGCCCAGCGCAGTATTGCTAACCCTTTTATACTTAAAGATTATCCAGCTTGGCAACAGCTCGCGCTAGCCACAGAAAGTGTGATCACGCAGCTGCATTTTACCCACTTTTTGGATACGCCCTTGCTAAAAGTTGAGCGTAGCGAACAACCCGCGCTGTATTTCTCAGGTAATACTGGCCAACCTTTTTCACCACCAACGCAACAGCAAATTCAAATTCAGGCCGAGCGCCATTATTTGGGGTCAGGGCAAGTCAGCAATATCACGCTTCTTGATGTAGCCCCCCGTGAAGCAGGCTTTAGAAAAAACGTCTGGCAAGTAAATTTTAACGATTCACTTAGCACTTCATTGTACTTAGATGCACAAAGCGGCCAAGTTATTACAGTACGCAGTACCCTATGGCGGATTTTTGATTTTTTCTGGATGCTGCACATTATGGATTATGATGAGCGCGAGGATTTTAATCACCCGCTATTGATCTTCTTCGCCGCTTGTAGCGTGCTGTTTTGTTTATCCGGCATGGTGCTGCTGTGCCAATCCCCACCTTGGCGCCGTAAGTCTTCCCTGCGTAGTTAAGTCACTAACCGAGCGCATTTTATTGCGCTCAGCACAATAGCTTAGTTATAGTAGCCCAGTCAGAAGTCCACTAAGTGAGTGACATGCGCTACCTATTGTTATGTTTAGGCTTTTTCGCTTTTTCCGCGATCAGCAACCCCATCGATAATTTCTCTGAGGCTAAACGCCATTTACAGAAAACCTTGCCTGCCAATAGTAAAACTTTGTACTGCGGCTGCGATATCAAAAAACAGGGCAAAAAGCTTGTGCCAGATACCACAGCGTGTGGCTATCAAGCGCGCAATCCGACCTTAAAAGATGGCAAGCCCAATCCTCGTGCCGAGCGGATTGAATGGGAACACATAGTTTCAGCGTGGGAATTTGGCCATCAGTTACAATGTTGGCAAAATGGCGGACGGAAAAATTGCCGCGCCACCAGCGAACAATTTCGCATTATGGAAGCCGATATCCACAACCTCGCACCCGCGATAGGGGAAGTGAATGGCGATCGCAGCAACTACAAATTTGCCATGTTGCCTGACGCCAAGCCGCTCTACGGCGCCTGTGAAGTCAAAATCGACTTCAAACAAAAGCTAGTTGAACCGCCACCCGCGGCACGTAAACGCATTGCCGAGGCCTATTTTTATATGGAAAAAACCTACGGCATGAGCATTGCGGATAAACAACGCAAACTCTTCAATGCTTGGCTCCAAGAGTGACGCCTGTAAGTGGTTTGTCACTTTGCAAGTGACCCCATTTTAGCTAGGCTAAACTTAAAGTCGCTACCAAGGTTTGTGCTGTGTAATTAAAGCTTGTAACTGAGCGAGTTTTTTGTCACTTTGTTGCAAATTAAGAGACGGAAAATCACACAGCGCTATACCCATTACTTGGAGTGGCAGGTAGGCGACAAATAAGCTCATCCCCATGAACATAGATCTCCTATGTGATTGTGGTGAGAGCAAACAGTCAACACCGTTGCAACTTCAAATAACACGGGTATAGGACGAAGAGGAACTCATGAATAAATTAACCCACAAGTTATCGTACACGTTATCGTACGCGTTATCGCACGCGACGCTTTTGAGCGGAATTTGTTTGGCATTAACTGCTTGCGGTGGGGGTGGCTCTGGTACGCAAACCGCCACACCTACGCAACCCACTCAACCCGTACAAACCACATGGCAACTCGGCGTCTACCCAGCCAGCAGTGAACTGCAAAACTTATGTGCCAATCCGCGCACTGGCATTGATGAATATACTGGAACTCGTTTTGCCGATAAAACCGGCTCAGCATTTTTGGAAAAAATGTGGCTACGCTCTTGGACCAATGAAACCTACTTATGGGCCAATGAAGTCGCCGATAAAGACCCCAACTCCTTCAGCGATGTCGCAAGCTATTTTGCGCAGTTAAAAACCACTGCGACAACCGCATCCGGTAAGCCTAAAGACTATTTTCATTTCTCTAGAAGCTATGAGGATTACGCCAAAGAATCCCTCAAAGGTGAAACAGCTGGCTATGGCGTACATTGGGCGTTTTTGAGTAATGTGCCCCCACGCGTGTTAAAAGTGGCTTATGTCACCGCAGATACCGCAGCAACGCAAGCGGGACTGCAACGTGGTGACCAAATCCTTGCCATTGATGGTGTCGATATTAACGACAGCACAGAGACAGGCATTGCCGCCTTAAATGCGGCGCTTTCTCCTCAGCAGGGTAAATCGCATCAGTTTTTAGTTAAAACCGTTCTTGGTGAGCAGCGCCAAATCACCATGACAGCAAGTAATTACCAACAACGCCCAGTACAAGGCAGCAAAGTAATTGAACACGCAGGCAAAAAAATTGGCTATGTGCAATTTAATCAATTTATTAGCGTCGCCCAACCAGACTTAATCAGCACCATAGAGCTATTTCGTAATTCTGACGTAAACGCCCTAGTGCTGGATATGCGCTACAATGGCGGCGGATTGTTGGCACTGTCTTCACAGCTTGGTTATATGATAGCGGGCCCAGGTCGTACTTCTGGTCGGGTATTCAGTAAAGCCATCGACAATGGTAAAGGCAACCTCTACGACAACGCCGCGCAGCAAACTACCGCGTTTTATAATCGCGAAATTGACTATCAAGCTGGTAAGTTTACCAATACCGCCTTACCCGATTTAGACTTAGACACTGTATATATTTTAACGACTGGCAATACCTGTTCTGCTAGTGAGTCGTTGATCAACGGTCTGCTTGGCATTGACGTCAATGTGGTCTTAATCGGCACCACTACCTGTGGCAAACCGTATGGTTTCTTCCCAACCCAGAATTGCGGTACGGTTTATTACAGCATCCAATTCAAAGGCAGCAATGAAAAAGGCTTTGCAGACTTTACCGATGGCTTCTCACCTACGCAAAACCCGCAAACTGAAGCTCAGGTCAAAGGCTGTACGGTAAGCGATGACTTTAACCATGCGTTGGGTAATGAACAAGAAGCCATGCTAGCAGGCGCATTACAACATTTAGCAACGGGTCAATGTCCTGCCGCTAAACCGCAACTTGCACCACGCCCTGCGCCAGATGGTAAGCCGTTGGCTATACCAAGTAACGTATTTGATAACGGTACTATCGTATTGCCACTGCGAGAAATCTAACTTTATAAATGCTCTTGAAGCTTAGCTGCAAGAGCATTTTCACTTGCAACTCAACGCAATTTTCACAACACTACCGGCTCGCATGCTGGAGTAATCATGAATATTCAACCCATTACAACGCTGACCCCACAGCTAAAACACGCTTTTCATGCGCTGCAGTTTGAACCAGAGAGCTTTCAACAAACTGACTTTGCGCAGTTTGATGTAGCCTTTCCCGACAAACTAAAAAATGCCGTTGCCAAACGCCGTGGCGAATATCTTGCGGGCCGTATTTGCGCGCAAGCTGTGCTGGCGCAATTGCAGCAACCTCCGACTCAAATAGCCAGTGGCGAAGACCGCGCACCGATTTGGCCACAAGGCGTGGTCGCATCCATTACCCACAGTAAAAATATCGCGATTGCAGCCGGCTTTATCAGCCAAGTGTCCAACGCGGGGTTAGGGATTGATGTGGAGCATTTGATGAAAGACAAACAAGAATTGGAGTTACAGCGCCATATCCTAGCACCCGGCGAAGAAGCATTGCATAAAGAACTGGGCAAGCATTTTTCTCATCCACTGACGCTGATTTTCTCCGCCAAAGAAAGCATTTTTAAAGCCTTATACCCCAGCGTGCGGAAGTTTTTTGGTTTTGAAGCGGCGCGTCTTATTGCGTTTAGCCACAACCAGCTGCAGTTTGAGATGCAAACTACGCTATGCCCACAAGTGCCTGCGGGGTTAGTGCTCAGCGTGCATTATCAAACACGCGAGCTGTGGCTATTGACCGAATGTGAGTTTATTCCTTCATAACAGCAAAACCTACAGCGCTGCGTATGAACCCTGTTAGATCAATACGCAGCATGTGGCCTAGCCCAAAGTAAAAGGGTCAGCATCTAAATGGGCCGGGAAACGGTGTCGAAATGCCTCAAGCGGGGCTTTATCTAAAGTGGCCATCACCACACCAGCTGTATCATCACTAACTTGCGCCATTGGCTCAGCTACATAGTTGTACGCCGCGGTGCCACCGTTATGAGCTACGCCATTACCATCCGCACCAACTCGATTACAAGCCAGCACATAGCATTGGTTTTCAATCGCCCGTGCTTGCAACAAAGTATCCCAAATACGACGACGTGCTGCAGGCCAGTTGGCCACGTTGACCATCACATCATAATCATTGCGATTGCGCTGAAACACGGGAAAACGTAAGTCGTAACAGACTTGCGGAAGAATGCGAAAACCATTTAAGGTAAATACGCTACGCTGCTGGCCAGCCACCACAAAATCACCTTCTTTACCCAAACAAAAAAGATGTCGCTTGTCGTAATACTCAACTCTGCCATCTGGCCAACACCAGTAAAAACGGTTGGCTTTTTTGTCACCTTGTTGCACCAACACTGAGCCTGCAACCACAGCTTGGTGGCGCGCCGCCAAAGTTTGCAAAAATTGCAAACTGGCGCCGTGCACAGCTTCCGCGCAATCAAGATTAATGGCAAATCCAGTCGCAAAGGTTTCTGGCAATACAATGAGTTCGGCACCAGCTACGTTTTCCAGCAAGCCATTAATCTGTTGGTAATTCGCCTCAGGGTCGAGCCACGCGATATCGGTTTGCACTAAAGCGACCGTTAAAGTTGACATAATTTCTCCGCTGCACGTATAAGGGTACTGTCTTCTTTCGCAAAACACAGGCGGATCACTTGGTCTGCTGTTGGGGTTTGATAAAACACGCTAAGGGGAATAGCTGCCACCCCCACTTCACTCACCAAATATTGGCAAAAGGCCACGTCGTCCAAATCTGAAATGGCACTATAGTCGAGCAGCAAAAAGTAAGTACCTTCACTTGGCAATACTTTAAAGCGGCTACTCGCTAACGCGCTTACCAATACATCCCGCTTAGCTTGATAAAATGCACTTAATTCATCCACATGCTGAGGATGCTGCGCCAACATATCCGCCAAGGCCAATTGCGCAGGCGTAAAGCTAGAAAACGTCACAAACTGATGGATTTTACGAAACTCTACTGCCAATGCAGGGGGCGCAACGCAATAACCCAACTTCCAACCCGTACAATGGAAAGTTTTACCAAAACTCGAGATCACAAACGCCCGCGCAAAAATCTCAGGGTCGCGCAGCGCACTCCAATGCACATGACCATCAAATGTAATATGTTCATACACTTCATCGCTAATAAGCAATAAATCATGTTTGATGAGCAAGGCTTTTAATGCCTGTACATCGTCAAACGACAGCACTTTGGCACTCGGATTATGGGGCGTATTGACAATAATAGCGCGGGTGCGGGCAGTCACACGACTCTGCACAAGTTGCCAATCGATGCCATAATCGGGCGCGAGCAGTGGAATATGCACCGCCGTACCACCAGCAAGCACAATTGCAGGCTCATAAGAATCATAAGCCGGATCAAACACAATAACTTCATCGCCCTCAGCAACTACGGCTTGAATTGCCACATATAGGGCTTCTGTGGCACCAGAAGTGACGGTGACCGACGCCGCGGCATCAATGGTTAAGTCATATTTGCGCGCTACCAGCGCGGCGATTTGTTGCTGCAATGCTGGCGCACCGCTGGAAGGTGAGTATTGATTAAATCCCGCCTGACTGTGCCGGGCCAGCGCCGCTTTGAGTTCCGCTGGGGTGTCAAATTCAGGAAATCCTTGTGATAAATTAATGGCTTGATGCTGATTTGCCAAGCCCGTCATAGTGCTAAAAATGCTGGTTCCAACGGCAGGTAATTTACTCTTCACGGTGTGATTCTCATTGATTATGGTACTTAGCCGCACACGATGCTATCATTGCATCAATTAGATGTATAGCCGTCTAAATGAGTTTGGATGGCCTAACGCAAAGGTAACATAAGATGCACAATGATGCTGCAAAAACGGCACTCATCGACGCGGGCCGTTGGGTCGCTAACAAAGGCTGGGTACCTGCTACGGGTGGCAACTTTTCAATTCGTACCGAACACGGTTTTGTGGTCACGGCCAGCGGCCACGATAAAGGCAATTTGCAACCTGAGCATTTTCTTGAACTCGATGCACACGGCGTAATTGTTGCGGGTTCTGGCAAACCTTCAGCCGAAACCGAGCTCCATCTTAAACTTTACGCACTAAAACCAAGCACTCGTTGTATTTTGCATACCCACTCAGTGGCCGCTACTGTGCTATCGCGATTTATTCAAGGTGATACGTTTAGTGTAACCGGCTACGAAATGCAAAAGTCGCTTTCGGGCGTCACCACTCACCTTGAACCGCTCAATATTGCGATTTTTGATAACGACCAAGATATCGCACGCTTAGCGGACGTTGTTGCCAAACATCATGCAACAACGCCTGTGGTACATGGTGTGCTGATCCGCGGTCATGGTTTATATGCTATGGGCGACAGCGTGTTTGAAACCCGTCGTCATATCGAAGGCTTAGAGTTTTTGTTTGCGTGCGAACTAGAGCGCATTAAATTAGAGGGCACACGATGATTAAAGCCATCCTAACCGACATCGAAGGCACTATCACCCGCATTACCTTCGTCAAAGACATTTTATTTCCGTATGCCGCGGCGCATCTTCCTGATTTTGTGCGCGCTAACCACGCAGAACCCGCGGTTGCCGAGCAAGTCACCGCCGTGCGCCAAGAACTTAACCAGCCAACTGCAACGCTCGATGACGTGATCGATGCACTGCTCACTTGGATTGCCGAAGATAAAAAAATCACGCCGCTCAAACAGCTGCAAGGGCTCATTTGGCAAACGGGCTATGAGCAAGGCGATTTCACCGGCCACCTTTACCCCGACGCGATGGCGTTTTTGAATGTCATGGACGCGCAAGATATCGCGCTGTATGTCTATTCGTCCGGTTCAGTTAAAGCGCAGCAACTGCTATTTGCTTACTCTGATTTTGGTGATGTTCGCCCTTTATTTAAAAATTATTTTGATACCAAGGTCGGTGGTAAAAAAGAGCCACAGTCTTATCAGACTATTTTGACGCAACTACCCTATCACGCCCACGAAGTGCTGTTTTTAAGTGATATCGTCGAAGAACTTGATGCCGCAAAAGCCGCTGGCATGGCAACCTTACAGCTATGGCGCGACAACCAAGCAAGCAGTGAACAGCATCGTAAAATTAGTGATTTTGAGCAATTTGATAGCGAGTATTTAGCATGAATAAATTGAATATTTTCAGCGATAAAGACGCAAGTACCGTGGTACTTGAAAGCAACCAAGTTGAAGTAATACAAACGGAGTTAGCAAAGCGCGGCGTGCGCTTTGAGCAGTGGCAAGCAGGGGCAACTATCGATGCGACCACCAGCCATGATGCCATCTTAGCCGCCTATCAAGCCGATATCGCTCGCGTGCAACAAGACGGCGGCTACCAAACCGTGGACGTGATTTCGCTAGCAAAAGGTAACCCCAATGCCGCAGAGCTGCGTCAAAAGTTTTTGTTTGAACACACGCACGGCGAAGACGAGGTGCGTTTTTTTGTTAAAGGCCAAGGCTTATTTTACTTACACATCGGCGACGAAGTGGTACAAGTGTTATGCCAACAAGGCGACTTAATTTCAGTCCCTGCATTGACGGCACATTGGTTTGATATGGGCAGCGACCCTGAGTTTACCGCCATTCGTTTGTTCAACAACCCCGAGGGTTGGGTAGCACAAGCGACTGGCTCTGAGATTGCCAAGCGCTATCCTCTTCTGGGGTAAATCAAAGTAAAGTAAAAGATCCACCTTCTGAAGAAGGTGGCTTTGCATTAGCCCCCTAGAAGGGGGCGTTGTTTACTCTAGTGTCAGCTGAGCTTG